>JANOEM010000337.1:0-5905 GCA_031413195.1 Actinomycetes bacterium | reverse complement strand
GACAGCGTGCTGCGGATCGGCACGTTCATCAATGCGCTCATCAGCCTGGTCCTGACCGGCATCGTGTTGTTCGCGATCATCAAGTCGTACAACAAGCTCAAGGCGCGTCAGCAGGCCGAGGAAGACGCCTCGGCAGGACCGAGCGAGGTCGAACTGCTGACTGAGATCCGCGACGCTCTGAAAGCCCGTTCCTGATCGAGGTCGATCCCTTCCGGTGAGCCGTTTGTCTCACAGAGTTCATCAACACGGTTGGTGTGCTGACTTGAATCGGGCCGGCCAGTTGGCACAATGGTGGCCATGATGGCGCCAGGACGAACTTCGATCTCGAGACTCGGGTCGATTGTCGCGCTCGCGGTGGTCGTGATCAGCGGTTGTTCGGCACTGGCCGCTGCGCCTGACTCAACGACGATCGATACCGTCGGCAACGTCGGTCAACTGCCCGGTACCTTCGGGGGCGAGTCCACCGATGTCGGCGGCGACAGCGTTGCATCCACGTCAGAGGTCTCGATCGACGAAACCACTTCCACGGCTGCGGCAGGGGAACCCCCGGCGGATCCAGTCGGTACTCGAGTCATGGGCAATCGGGTGTTGATGATCGGTGACTCCCTGACGGCTTCGGTCGCCGAGCGGTATGGCGGAGAAGCGTGCGATGCACTCGTTCCTCTCGGGTGGGAGCTCGAGGTCGACGGTGAGACCGGCAGATTCATCGACTTCGGGGCACGAGTGCTCGACAAACGCCTCGACGCCGGGTGGGATGCAGCGGTGCTGTTCCTGGGTAACAACTACGGGTATGACCGCGGGGTCTATCAACTCGCGTTGCACTCACTGCTGTTGCGGTTGGCGCCGCGACCGACGGTTCTCATCACGACCTCGCTGTTCCGGCCCGAACAGGCCGAGGTCAACGCCGCGATACTCGAAGAGGCTTCGTTGTTCGACAACGTCAGCGTGATCGATTGGCAGACAATCAGCCAAGATCCGGTGCTGACCGGTGGTGATGGCCTGCATCTCACCGACGCCGGTCGCGCTCGTCTCGGATACCAGCTCGCGTTCGCCTTCGGTCAGGCCCCGAAAGAACAGGGAACCTGCCTGAAGTCCAACTATCGCGACGATTCCGCCGGTAGCCCGAATGGTCCGGCCGGCAACAGCACTGCAACCAAGACAACGACCAAAACCACGACCAAGCCGACGACGACAGCGACGACAGTGACCACCGTCGGTGCCATCCCCGGAGCCACCGCAACCACGCTCAAACCGCCGCCCGGCGCGACCTCGCCCGCGGTCACCACACCCCAAGTCACGACTCCGGTCACGATCCCGCCGGCTCCGGCCACTACTCCGGCCTCTACCCCGACGAGTGCGCCGTCACCGGATCCGGTCCCGACCCCAACCCCGACCACTGCGCCGCCTCCCGCTCCGCCTGCGCCTGCGCCGCCGCCGGGAACGGACCCGTAGTTCGCGTCCTGCTCGACTGCGACGAGCCAACCACCAGATAGCGGAGCTACGGGGCGAGGGCCTCGAACCCGGGCACATTGCGGATGACGCCGAACAGGATCAGCGATGCTCCGAGTGTGATCGGAATCCACATCGGCATCCTGCTGAATGCGATCAGCGGAGCACGGCCAAGGCATCGGCGGAGCCACGCGAACCAGCCGACCACGATCGCGCCGAGGAACAGCGGGAAGAACAGGTTGAATCCGAACGCTGCTGCGAAGTCTGCGCGTAGTACGGCGTTGGTCGCGCGGGTCATCCCGCACCCCGGGCACCACAGCCCTGTCATCTCATAAAGCGGGCAGGCGGGGAGATGAAGCCCTGATCCGCTCGAATCGCCAAACGCGACAACGGCAGCGAGGCCTGCAACTGCGCATCCGCACGCAATCGGCGCAGCGACCGCCCAGCGCCTTCGAACCTGCGCACCACTGAGAGCGCCGGTCGTGTCGGGCGGATGCAGGTCGATCACGCCGGGAGGTGACAGTTCCACGATGGCAAGCATAGACACCCTCGATGTGGCATTCGGCCCCGCTCCGTCACATCGGGTTGCGGATGGAAGGTGGCGCTGCCACCCTTGGTGAGTGCTTCAGGTCCAGGGTGTCTCGGTCGAGATCGGCGGACGCCTCGTCGTCGACGATGCGTCGTTCACCGTCATGCCCCGTGACAAGGTCGGCCTCGTCGGTCGAAACGGCGCCGGTAAGACCAGCTTCTTCAAGGTTCTCGGCGGCGAATCGGAACCGATCGCCGGCAAGATCCTCCGCAAGGGTGGCTTCGGCTACCTCCCCCAGGACCCCAGGATCGATGGTGACGAAGGCCGAACGGCAATCACCCATGTGCTGTCCGGTCGCGGGATCGACGACCAGTTGGTTCGGATCGAGAAGCTCCGAATCGCGATGGAGGAAGACACCAGCGATCGTAACGTCGCCCGATTCAGCCGCGCCCAGGACGACTTTGCCACTTCCGGCGGATACGCCGCCGACAGCGAGGCACGCTCGATCGCAGCCGGACTCGGGCTCCAAGCCGATCGGATGGATCTGCCCGTCAGTGTGTTGTCCGGCGGCGAGAAGCGACGCGTCGAACTGTCCCGGATCCTTTTCGCCGGCAGCGATGCGTTGCTTCTCGACGAGCCGACCAACCACCTCGACATCGACGCAAAGACGTGGCTACTCGACTACATGCGCAAGTACCGGGGCGCAATGCTGGTCATCAGCCACGACCTCGACCTCCTCGACGAGGCGATCACCCGTGTGTTGCACCTCGACCGACCGGCCGAGGACAACGTCGGTCACCTGGTCGAGTACAAGGGCACGTACAGCCAGTACCGGGTGTCGCGAGCAGCCGATGAAGAGCGCACCGCCCGCAAGGCAATCCTCCAGACCAAGGAGATCGCGCGGCTCCAGACCGTTGTTGATCGCTTCGGTGCCAAGGCCACCAAAGCAGCGATGGCGCACAGTAAGGAGAAGCAGATCGCCCGGCTCGAATCGCAGCGGGTGCACGTCGGGGCGGGCGACCGGCAGATGAAGGTCAAGTTCCCTGATCCGCCGTCTTCTGGTGCCACTGTGATCACGGCCAATCGGTTGTCCAAGGGCTACGGCACAGGGGCGCCGGTGTTCGAGGACGTCACGTTCGACATCGGCCGCGGCGAACGTCTGCTGGTGCTCGGGCTCAATGGGGCCGGCAAGACCAGCTTGTTGAGGATTCTCGCCGGCGAGACCGAGGCGACGTTGGGTGATTTTCACTTCGGGCACAATGTCTCCGTTGGTTACTACGCGCAAGAGCACGACAACTTGCGCACCGACGAGTCACTGCTGCACAACATCAGGGCTGAAGTGCCTTCGAACGTGATGCTCACCGAAACCCAGCTCCGCGGCATGCTCGGGATGTTCGGGCTGATGGGCGACAAGGTTTTCCAGGACAGCGGCACGCTGAGTGGCGGCGAGAAGACCAAGCTTGCGCTTGCGATGCTGATGGTCGGTCGCAACAACCTGCTTCTGCTCGACGAACCGACCAACAACCTCGATCCGCCGAGCCGGCAGGCTGTCGCCGATGCACTCAGCGCGTGGAAGGGCACGATCGTGTTCGTCAGCCACGACACCGAGTTCGTCGAGCAGATCAAGCCGACCAAGGTGTTGCTGATGCCCGATGGTCAGGTCGACTTCTTCAGTCCCGACTGGCTCGAGCTCGTCAGCCTGGCCTGATCACGCGAAGGGTCCGTCGTAGGCTGATGACGATGCGACGCCGTGCTACCCCGATCCCGATCGGGCTGGCTGTCTGCCTGCTCCTCGCTGGCTGCGCGTCGTCAGGAGTGACGATCAGTCGATCGGATCAACGCGAAGTCACCGTCGTCAGCCCTGTACCCACCAGCCCTGAACCCACCAGCCCTGTACCCACCAGCCCTGTACCCGACGATTCCGGGCTACCGGGCATCGCGCCGGTGGCGTGGTCGACCTGCGACGACCAGCCGGGTCCATGGCAGTGCGGCTTCATCACGGTGCCGATGGACTATTCGGATCCGAGCGGAGCGGAGATCACGATTGCCCTCACCCGATTCCCGGCCGCCGACGCCGGGAATCGGGTCGGTTCGCTGGTGCTCAATCCGGGCGGCCCGGGTGGGTCGGGGATCGAGATCGCATACGACGAGGCCGAGGCCATGCCGACCGAGATCAGCGATCGATTCGACATCGTTGGTTTCGATCCTCGCGGGATCGGACGGTCGACAGCGGTGCAATGCCCGCAAGATTTCGACGCCGCGACGGATTCCTTCGACGGCTGCATCGATCTGACCGGCGAACTGCTGATCCATCTCGGCACACCGAACGTGGCCAGGGACCTCGAGATGGTCCGCCGTGCGCTCCAGGACGAGCGTCTGACCTACCTCGGGTACAGCTACGGCACGGCACTCGGGGCGGTGTATGCCGACATGTTCCCCGACCGGGTCCGGGCCCTCGTCCTCGACGGTGCGATCGATCCTGATGCAGGCTTGTCGAACACTGATTCGGGCGGGGGATACGACTTCTATGCCGAACAGGATTTCGAAGGCACCCTCGATGTCTTTCACTCATTGTGCGACATCACGTCGAACTGTGCGGCCGGACCCGACAGTCGTGATCTGCTGAGCCAAGTGTCAGATGTGGTCCGTGATACGCCGGCGCCGTACTTCGCCAACGGCGAATCGCTGACGCGCGCAGATGTCGACGACATCGTGTCGACCGCAATGTACAGCGCATACAGCTGGCCGGTGCTCGGGATTGCCCTGCGCGACGCTGCGAATGGCGACGCCTCGGCGCTTGCCGCGATGTACAGCTGGCTGCAGTTCGGATATCCCGCAGACATGGAGGCCGAGGCCGACTTCGACTTTGCGAATGTTGCGATTCGCTGTGCCGACTTCGAGAATCGTGGCTCCGGATCGTATGAGTGTGCCGATTTCCCCGACACGGCAGAATCGCTCCCGGTCATCGGTCCGGTCGACGCCGCGGCAACGATCCTTGTGATCGGGACCCAGCACGACCCCGCGACTCCTGGCCGGTACGCAGCGCTGCTCGCCGGCGCGCTCGGCGATGCGGTCGACATCAGCTGGGAAGGCGCCGGTCATACCGCCTTTCTGTCGAGCGGTTGCATCACCGACATCGTGGTCGCGTACGTCGTCGAACAGATCGTGCCCGAAGACGGCGAGACCTGCCCCTTCGTCGAGGGTGCGGCGACTGTGAACGAGCGCGCCGATGTCGTTTTCCAAAGCCTCGAGCCCGATTTCGCGATCGATTCGATCGAGCCGTTATTGGTCGAACAGGGAGTTCCCGGCCGGCTCGCGCGATGTGTTGCGCGAGCCATCGTCACGTCCGGCGGCGAGCGGTTGGTCGTACATCAGATCCTCGGTGTCGACTCGCCTGAGCTGGCCGGTTTGCGGAGCACGGCCGCGATGGGCTGCCAGCTGACCGGCTGACCGGCCACAGGTGAGTTCGGGCCTGGCGCGACGATTCGGTCAGCGCAGCGCCACAGGCGTTCCCGCGTAGGGTCGGTCAACCAGGTCGAAGAAGTCGTTGCCCTTGTCGTCGACCACGATGAAGGCGGGGAAGTCGTGCACCTCGATCTTCCAGATCGCCTCCATCCCGAGTTCTGCGAACTCGAGCACCTCGACCTTGGTGATGCAGTCCAGCGCCAACCGCGCGGCAGGGCCGCCGATCGAACCGAGGTAGAAGCCGCCATGGGTTTGGCAAGCAAGAGTCACCTGGCGGCTGCGGTTGCCCTTGGCCAGCATCACCATCGAGCCCCCGTGCGATTGGAACTCGTCGACGTAGCTGTCCATCCGCCCGGCGGTGGTGGGGCCGAAGGATCCGGATGGCAAGCCTGCGGGAGTCTTCGCCGGGCCGGCGTAATAAACCGGGTATTGCTTGAAGTAATCCGGGAGATCTCCCTCATT
>JANOEM010000336.1:0-2996 GCA_031413195.1 Actinomycetes bacterium | reverse complement strand
GACGTCGAGGACAACCGGCTTACCGGGTGTCACCCGCAGGTGAGAGGTCGCGACCGCGGTACGCATCAGCGACCGCCGGGGCTTTTCGCCGGCTCGGCACCGGCAATGACCACCCCTCCGATGGGTGGCACCACGACCGTTCGTGGGGGATCCAGCTCGAGGACGAGTTCGTCGCCCGGTTGGGCGGAGATCAAGAACCTGCCGGCGCTGTTGACGGTAGCGATGCCTCGCGGTGAACGGACTGTTGCACCGACGGCTTCGGGGTCGGCGCATTCGCCTGCGATGCGGCGCAACGGGGCGTTCTTGGCGCCGGACGTACGATCCTCGGTCGACAGCGACAGTTCGCCGACTGCCGGTGCGAGCGGGGTGCCGGCGCCGGTGTCGATTGCGGCGGTGACCGTGAGTTGCAGGCCGAGCTTCATCTTGCTGTTGAGCGTGTAGACGTCGGAGTCCCCGGCTCGTGACAGCGCAAGCAGTGGGCTCGGAAGGCCCGCAAGCGACGACGTGACGAATGCACCGGGGATCTCCGCGTGGCCGAGCAGCGCGACTGCGAGCGCGCTGATCAACGCCCGTTCGTCGTCGTGCTCTGTCGTCCAGACCGAGACGTAGTAACGCATCTCGACTCGTGGCAGGGCCATCCGGCGCACCATCTGACCGTTTCTTTCCGCATTCTCGACACCGGCGACAGCCCGACCGACGCTGCGGCGAATGTCCCACAGGAACAAGTTGACCGTCGGGCGGGTCAACTTCGCGGCCCACTCGTCGTCGGGTGGCTGGAATGACACGTCGATGTCCACCGCGCTCAGCGGGGCAACCGCACGGAGAAACGCCTCGAGACTTTCGTCTATTGCCGCGAGCACGTCACCCGACCAACAAGACGCAGCGCCCAGATTCGTTCACACAAGCGACACTAGTACGCGCGGCCTGTCCGGAGAAGGGCGTGTCGAGCTCGGCGCGCCGGTCGCCGAATGGTGGCTGCGACTACACTCTCCGCATTCGTCCCGTTTTCCGTTCCCTTGCTGTCGGCACTGTTGCGCTCGTGGTGTTGTCCGCGTGTAGTGATGACCCCGATCCCAACGCGCCGACCTCGAAACCGGTGCTCGACGTCACCGCCGAACAGTGTTTGCAGGTCGATGCCGGCCTCGCGGCCGAAGTGTCGAAATTGCCCGTGATCGATTGCACCAAGCCGCACACCCATGAGATCTTTGCGACGGTGAAGGACACCGTGAGCAAGATCTACCCGGGCTTCGACGCGCTCGAACTATTCGCCGAACGAGAGTGCTTCCGTGCCTTCGACGGCTTTGTCGGGATCAGCCCGTTCGATTCGGACCTGTTCATCAGTTGGATCGTGCCGAGCCTGGACGGCTGGAACGACGAGGACGATCGATCCGTGCTCTGCGTGCTCGGGCCCAAGAGTGGTGAGCAATTGAACTTCAGCGTCAAGGACAAGAAAATCTGACCCGACATCCGAAAAACGACGGCGCCGGCTCCCGTTGGGAGCCGGCACCGAATTGAAACCACTGCGTCTGCGCCGTGCGGGTATCAGCTCTCGTAGGTGGTGATCAGATCGCCGATCTCGGTGAACGTGCCCGACGCCTGATTCCACTGCAGGATCGTCAGTGACTGGAGGGCGAACGGGTCTTCGTCACCGTTCATCCTGTACACCACTCCCTCACGGCCGAGCGAGGGGACGAACTCGAGGTTGCGAGACGCCTCGATGATCGACTGCCGACTCAGGGTGCCGGTGGCGGCGGCCGCATTCAAGATGTTGACGGTGTACTCGCCGACGGACCAACCGGTCGCTGTCGTTGCGAGGTCGCCGGCAAGGCCCGCGGCATCGTATGCACTCCTGAATGCCGCCACACCTGGAACGTCGGCGAACTTCGGATCGATCGGGTCGACGATGTTGCTCGATGTGTACACGCCGTCGGCGCTGCCGGCAGCGAGCAGGTCGATCAACAGACGTGAGCCGCAAGTGTTGGTCTGGAACACGACCGGGTTCCAGTCGCCGGCCACGGCCTTCGCGTTGACGAGCTCCTTGGTGAAGGTGGGGCACTGCGCGCCGCTCGGGATCGACATGATCGCATCGGGCTTCTCGCCGGCGAGTGTGGCGAGTTGGTTGACCGGCGGGGTGGCATCAAGAGGTTCGATGGTCTGCTCGTCGATGATCTCGAGGCCCTCCTCGGCGGCGGCTTCCTTGAACGCATCGACGTAGACCTTGCCGAACTCGTTGTTGACGTAGAAGATGCCGACGGTCGTGACGCCGAGTTCCTTCATCTTGGCGGCATAGATCTTGCCCTCGATGTCGTACGGGACCAGCGCGCCGGTGGTCCACGGGTAGTCGGTGCTCTGGCCCCAATCCGGCGACCCCGTCAGGGCGAGAAGTTGCGGGATGCACTCCTCGTTGAGCGTGTCACGAACGGCCAGGTTGTTCGCCGAACCAACGATGCCGGAGAACAACGCGACGTTCTCGTCGATCAGCGATGACACCACGTTCGGGGTCTGGGTCGGGTCGTACTGGTCGTCGCGGATGTCGATGCTGACGGTGTGACCGTCGATCAGGTTGTTGTCGTTGGCGTACTTGAAGTACAGCTCCATACCGTCTTTGACCGGGGCAAAGGCAACGGCAGGAGTGCCCGACAGCGGCTGTGCGGAACCGATCTTGATCTCGCCCTCGATCGGGGCTGTGGCAGCATCCGGGTCGGCACAGTCGTCGATGTTGACGGTCCATGCCTCTGCTGCCGGCGCGTCGGTTTCTGCCGTTGTCGTTTCCGTGGCCTCGGTGTCGGCCGTCGTCTCCTCGGTGGTACCAGCCGTGGTGCCAGCAGTCGTGGTGGCCGGTGCGTCTGTCTCGGCCGTGGTGGCGGCGGATGTGGCCGCAGGCGCGTTCGTGGTGCCGGACTCCTTGTCGTCGCTTCTGCAGCTGACGAACAACAGACCACCTACCGTCGCGAGCGCGGCGAGCCTCTTGCCGTTTCCAATCATTGACTTTCCCC
>JANOEM010000335.1:0-14527 GCA_031413195.1 Actinomycetes bacterium | reverse complement strand
CGCGCGGACGACGACGCCGAGGTCGAGGTGTTCTTCGCAACGTTGCGCAAGGAACAGGCCCGATTCTTGGGCGCGATGCGCCATGCGTCTTCGCGCCTTCGTCGTGAATCCGGCCATCTTGCCCACGTGGCGGCGACTCAGAGCAGGTTGACCCAGCAGTTCTTCGACGCGCAACGGGCCATCATGTTGAGGCGAGCAGAGGTGGATGCCGAAGTACTGCTCATTGCTCGGCTCGCCGAGGCAAACGCAATCGAGATCCTTGCGCAAACCTGCGTGGGCGAGGAGTGCCCGACAAGCGCTGATGTTGATCTCGCACCATTCGCGCAAGAAGTGGCCCCGTCGATCCCGAGCGGCTCGTCTCGATCGGCGCGCCAGGAGATTGCTGCGCTGGGTGTGACGGTCGTCCGCACGATGGCCGATGTCGATTCGTTGGAGCGCGTGATCGACGAAGCGTTCGAGCCCGACGAACCAGACGGCGCAGCTGCGCAACGCCAACTCGAGTCGCTGCTGAACGAATGGTGGACCACGGGGAATCAAGATGGTCTCGCCGTCATCGACGATGCGCACGCGCGTGCGCAGATGCGGGTCCATGTGGCGAAAATCGAAGCAGGCGAAACGGGCGCAGCCAGGCGACCTGGCGGGGACAGCGTCGTCATCGCAGGACGTGAGGCAGTCGTTTCTGCCGACGCACCCGCGAGCGTGGCCGAGTTTGTGATGGTGCCGGCTTCGGTTACTCCAGCCGTGGCATTGCCTCTGCTTCCGCCGCCGATGCTGATCGCTCTGCGCTCCGCCGATTCCAGCAACCTCGGTTCCCTGCTGTTGAGCCTGTCCGACCTTCTCGATCCTTCTCCGGAGGAGCGGGCCATGGCAGGTGCGGCGGAACTGAGCAGTGCGATCACACCGATTGATGCTTCTGCAGGCCCCGGACGTTTAGGTGATGTCGAGTCGGACGATTCGTTCAAGCGATTCTGGGCCAAGGGCGCATATGTAGCGGCGCCTCAACACCTCGGTGCAATTCGTGCCGAAGTGCTGGTCCCGACTGTGGCGGCGCTGTCGTTACTCGCGTCGCTCGCGGCGTGGATCGGGTGATGCAGGCGTGGCTGGTCTGAACGGAAAGCCTGTCAACGGCACGTCGATGGACACGTCCGCCCACGATCACGTGCTCCAGGAGGAGCCGGTATGGCTACCCGAGATTGCGGCATGGCCGGAGTCGCCGAAGGACGAGGTCGACAAGGATCGGCTTCGGCTGGAGGGCGAGATCGCCATTGCGCAACAACGCACGGCCGCCGCCTGGCACCGCGCCGCAGACGCGGACGTAGAGATGCGCGAGGTGCTGAAAGCAGAGATCGCCGCGTCCCGCGAGCGTCTGGAGGAGATGGAACGCGAATACGAGGTCAGCATCGCGACGATTCGAGAGGACTCACAGGCCGAAGTCGCCCGAATCATGGCCGACGCGCGGCACCAGGTTGCCAGACTACGCGCCTCGCGCTCAAATGGATCGTTGAATGATGATCGGTGACGCCCCGTCCACCGGCTCGCCCGCACTGTCTGCCCGGGCCGGCATCGCGTTGCTCACCTTGCAACTACGTGCCGCAATCATGGAGGCCGAAGCTGCTGAGGCGACCAACGCCACTGCAGATCACGAGGGCGCACGCGAAGAGCTTCGGGCGCGTCTCGACCCACTCCTGACCCAGCGGCGCGAATCACTGGACCAGTCACTCGCGGAAGCCAAAGCCGAGGCGGATGCCAAAGTTGCCTCTGCCCGACGCGCTGCGACGGTGATGATCGCTCAGGCGTCTCCACCGCTCCCCTCGGTGCCCGTCGCGACGGCGGGACCGCCGGCCCGCGCTGACATGCCCGTTGCCGTGCCCGTCGTTGCGCTCGCGGTCGCCGCGAATTCGGCTCGGCCGGAAGGTGACGAATCTCGTGCCCCTGCGCCGGAGACGGTCGTCCAGCCCTTGTTGCCGAACGACACGACAGTTCAGGCCGAGCCGCCGAAGCTGGTATTGGCCGTCGCCGATGTCGCGGCCCAACCGACGAACATGGCTGCACTCGTCGAGCAGCCCTTCGAGTCGGTAGCGATCATCGCGGCGCGAGAAGCAGCGCCGCAGTCAGCGCAACAGGCGGCGACGGTCGTGATCGACGCCGAGGCATTTGCCCGAGTCTTCGCCACCGTGATGGCAAGCTTGCTCGACGAGCGCACCGCTTCGTTCGGCCCTGGTATGACGCCAGGGCAGATGCAGGCCTTCGCGCTCTCGGTAGCGCCGCCTCCTCCGCCAGTCAAGCAGTCGTTCTGGACCCACGCGCGCCACCCCGATGTGCTGCTGATGGGTTTCACCATGGTGATCGTGCTCGTCGTTCTCGCGGCTTGGTTGGCGTAGCGCGTGGACCTGATGACCCGAGTCGGCACGCAGACAACGCTCCCGGCTATCCCGGACGCAAATGAGCCCGCGCCAGAGCAACGCGTGCTCGAGGCTCGGCGTGGCCGTGGCGACCGACTGTTCGACGCGATGACGTCGCTCAGTGGGCTCACCGTGCTGGCGATCATGGCTGCAGTTGGGTTGTTCCTGGCGATCGAAGCGACATCTGCGCTTCGAGAGACCGGCTTCTCGTTCTTGACGATCGCCGAGTGGCAACCGGACCGACTGCGATTCGGGATCTCGGCAGTTCTTGTCGGGACCTTCCTCATCGCGTTCGTTGCCGTCTGCATCGCGCTCCCGATATCGATGGGCACCGCGCTGTTCGTGACCGAGGTCGCGCCGACATGGCTGCGGTCCTCGCTCATCGCGCTTGTCGACTTGATGGCGGCGGTGCCCAGTGTTGTCTACGGCCTCTGGGGCCTGTTCCTGTTGCAGGGTCAAGTCATCGGCTTGTCGCGCTGGCTGAACACCTGGTTCGGCTGGCTTCCGTTCTTCGATGTGTCGGGTGCCGATCCGACCAGTCCTTTGTCGAGCGCCACGGTGTACACGACTTCGACGTTCATCGCCGGAATTGTCGTGGCGATGATGGTCATGCCGATCCAATGCGTCGTGATGCGGGAGGTGTTCTCGCAGGTTCCGAGCGGCGAGCGCGAGGGAGCGTTCGCACTCGGGTCAACTCGATGGGGAATGATCCGCGTAGTGGCGCTGCCGTTCGGGCGCGGCGGCATCATCGGGGGCACGATGCTCGGACTTGGCCGTGCGCTCGGCGAGACGATCGCTGTCGTTCTCATCATCTCGCCTCGGTTCGACATCAACTTCCACGTTCTCGAGGCCGGCAGTAACTCGGTGTCCAGCCTGATTGCGTTGCGTTACAACGAATCGACCGACTTCGCGCTCTCGGCGCTGATGGCGGCGGGACTCGCGCTGTTCGCCGTGACACTCATCGTCAACTTCACAGCGTCGTGGTTCGTGGCTCGGTCGCGCTCCGGAGCGGATAGCGAAGCATGAGCACCGTCGTTTGGACAGAAACCCCGACCGAAGCATCGACCGAAGCATCGACCGAAGCATCGACCGAGGAACGGATCGACGATCTCGGTTCCACGCCCGATAGCCACGGGTCGACGAGTGTTGCCGGTGACGCGCCGTTGACCACCTTGCCGAGGCGCCCAACTACGCTGGCGGCGCCACAACAACGTCGCAGCGGTGGACACGTTTCGCGGCGCGACTTGATGATGATGGCAGGTGCAGGTTTCAGCGCGCTGTCGACAACCCTGCTCATCTTCGGACGCCTCACCCCGCTTTCCGGCCGGCTCGGGTTCGCGTTCGTTGGTTTCCTCGTGTTTCTCGCGACCTACGCGGTGCTTGCTTCGCTCACCGAAAATCGGCCGGCTGTGATCGACAAGGTGATGACGGCTTTGCTCGGGGCTGCGACGTTGGCCGCCGGTGTCGCGTTGTTCTCGGTCATCGGTTTCACGTTGTGGCGCGGACGCAAAGCGCTCTTCCACACCAACTTCTACACGCAGGACTTGAGAACGACAGGCCCGCTCGACCCGCTCGACAAGGGTGGGATCACCCACGCAATCGTCGGCACGTTGATCATGACTTTCCTCGCGCTGATCATGACCGTGCCATTGAGTCTCGCTTGCGCCGTGTTCCTGAACGAATCCAAGACTCGGGCAGCAACGCTTGTTCGCACAGTTGTCACAGCCATGACCGCCCTGCCGTCGATATTGGCGGGATTGTTCATCTTTGCGACTCTGATTCTGATCCTGGGCTTCGAGCGGTCCGGACTGGCCGCCTCGATTGCTGTCAGCATCATGATGTTGCCGATCATCATCCGAGCGGCGGATGTCGTCTTGCGGCTCGTGCCCGGCAACCTGCGCGAAGCCTCGGCCGCGCTCGGCGCGCCTCAGTTCCGAACGGTCTGGCACGTCGTACTTCCCACAGCGCGCTCGGGGCTCACCACGGCTGTGATTCTCGGCGTTGCCCGAGGTGTCGGTGAAACAGCGCCGGTCCTGCTGACCGCAGGGATCACGCAGACAATGAACATCAATCCGACGGACGGTCCGATGGTCTCGCTTCCCTTGGCAGCGTACGAGCTCGTCCGCTCGCCCCAGGCTACGCAGGTCGCCCGAGGTTTCGCCACGGCCGCCGTGCTGATGATGCTCGTACTGGTCCTGTTCACGATCGCCCGGATCGCCGGAGGGCGCCCCGTCGGTCGACTCTCGAAGCGACAGGCACGGCGTGCAGCGGCTCGCTCGGCCGCAGACCTGCGGCGAAGCGAAGCACGGCATGCCGCCCGTGACGACACTCCTGACGTCGAAGTTCCCTTTGACGATCCATTTCGAACAGCACGAGGCGAACCCGCCCGAAGCGCGGAGGTGATTGGATGACCCGTCCAGAACGATCCCCACACGAAAAAGTCCGGCGCACCGCGTCACGATTGACCATGCTGTTTGTCGCGACGTCGATCGGCGCAGCCGTCGCCGTCGGCGGCACGGCGGAACTGCCGAAGGCGTCGGCGCTGAGCTTCCAACGAATCTCCGGTGAGGGGTCATCGTGGGCCGGCAATGCAATCGACGCCATGCGTGTGAACGTCCAGCAGTTCGGTATCACCGTCGATTACAACCCGAGCGGCTCCACTGCCGGTCGGAAGAACTTCCTCAATGGAACCGTCGACTTCGCTGCGTCGGACATCCCCTTCCAGTTCGCCCCGGAGGATGGCTCCGCGCCGGAGAATCCCGCTCCCGGCAGCTACGCGTACATGCCCGTGACTGCGGGTGGAACGGCGTTCATGTACAACCTCAAGATCAACGGCCAGCGCGTCACGAATCTGCGCCTGTCCGGTGCGAACGTTGCGAGGATATTCACCGGAGCATTGACGCAGTGGAATGATCCGCTGCTCCAGGCCGACAACCCCGGCATCGTGCTGCCGGCGCGTGCCATCGTCCCCGTGGTCCGCTCGGACGGCTCGGGCTCGACAGCCCAATTCACTACATGGATGATCAATCAGCATCCGGGCATCTGGCAGACGTACTGCGAGCAGTCGGGCCGGGCACCCGCGTGTGGCTCGACGTCGTTCTATCCGACCATTGCAGGCATGATCTCGCAGTCCGGCGATGTGGGTATCGCCGGCTATGTCAGTCAGGGCTTCGCCGAGGGAGCAATTGGCTACGTCAACTACTCGTACGCGCTGGGCGTTCAGTTTCCGGTGGCGAAGGTTCTCAATGCTGCGGGCTTCTACACCGAACCGACTCCGGAGAACGTGGCAGTTTCGTTGCTCAAGGCGCAGATCAACACCGATGAGAGCAACCCAGCTGTTTACCTCACCCAAAAACTCGAAGGCGTGTACACCGACGCCGATCCACGCAGCTATCAGCTGTCCTCGTACTCGTACCTGATTCTGCCGACCAAGATCGGCGGCCAGTTCAATGAGGACAAGGGTCTGACGCTCGGTGCCTTCTCGTACTACGCGATGTGCCAGGCCCAGCAGGAATCGGCGTCGCTCGGCTATTCGCCGATGCCCGTCAACTTGGTCGAAGCCGGTCTCGAACAGATTCGCAAGATCCCCGGCGTGGTCGTGCAAGACATCGACATCGCGGCATGTGACAACCCGACGTTTTCGTCCGACGGCACAAACGTCCTCGCTCAGAACGCGCCGCAACCACAGGAATGTGATCGCCAGGGTTCGCCGAGCCAATGCCCGAACGGAACTGGCGGACTGCCCAATGTTCCGACGGCGGTGGCAGCATCGGCAGCGGTAGGCGGCGGATCAACCGGAAGTGGCGGAGGAGTCGTCGTCGTCATCGGTGGCGGTGGCGGTGGCGGTGGCGGTGGCGGTGGCGCGTCCGGCGGTGGCACGGCCGGTGGAGATGCCGCTGTCGCCGGCGGAACGGCTACGGCTGGAGACGCGCCGGGAGTGGCTGGCACTTCTGCTGCCGGCGGTGGTACCGCCGCAAGCGGCGGCGCTGCTGCGGGCGGCGCCGCGACTGGTGGCGGTACGGCAACGGGCGGCGGTGCAGCGACGGGGAGCGGCGCAGGGACCGGAAACGCGACGGGAACGAGTGCAGCCACTGGCACGGCCACCGTCGCGGCTGACGGGACGACGAGCGCCGATTCATCTTCGGCAGGTGGCGCAGCGACCGGTGGCGGCGTTGTCGACGCGACCGCTGGTGAGAACTGCGATGCCGACACCGGGGTGTGCAACGCAGTTGCGGATGGATCGACGGCCCAGGCCGCCGCAAGCCCGGTCGCGGGCGCAATCACGCCGACGACGTTGAACGACTCATCAGGATGGGGCGGCTCGTTGGCCCTCATCCTGCTCGTGATCGTTTTGATGCTTGGTCTGGTGCTGGCACCGGCAATTGCCTGGCGGCACTTCTCGGGAATGAGGGCCGCATGAACGTGAAGCGGCGACTCAAAGGGTGGCAGTTCGGATCGATCGCAATCATTGTCATCGTCATTGCGTTGCTCGTGCCGTCGCAGGCCATCGCGTTGCCGGTGGCCGGAAGTCAGGGCACGGACACGACCCTCCGGGCGACCGACTCTCAGGTCACGTTCAGCGGTCGCGGTCTCTTCGCGAACTTGGCGATCACGGTCAACCAGACACGGAACCTGGCCAACCAGGCGGTATCGATCACGTGGACGGGCGGTACGCCGACCGTCTCGGGCCCCGGTCGATTCGGTAGTCACTACCTGCAGATCATGCAGTGCTGGGGCGATGACGATGGCAGCGTTCCCGGAAATCCGGGTCCCCCGGCCGAGCAATGCGAGCAAGGAGCGATCGGAGGAACATATGGCGGTTTGCCCGGTTCGCTGTACCCGGCAGGATTCTCGCTGAGCCGCGTGATTTCGCGATCGGATTGGGAGAACTTCGATCCGGCTGTGGGCAAGCTCGACACGCGCACGACCAATGTGTGGCTTCCGTTTCGTGCCGTGGACGGCACGGTGGTCGATATCCAGACCGATCCGACGTTCAACCCAGCGGTGGTTGGCGGCAACTTCTGGCAGAACCCGTACTACAACCTCATCACCACGAACGAGATCGGCGCAGCTGCGACGGGCGTCGACGGTCGTGGAGCGGAGTTGTTTCAAACACTCACCGGTGTGCAATCGTCAGGGCTCGGTTGCGGACAGAAAACGCAGCCGGTCACCGACGGTGTCAAGAGGGTCCCGCAGTGTTGGATCGTCGTCGTACCGAGAGGGACGCCCGCCGACGAGAACGTCGGTACTCCGTTTCAGACTGCCCCGGAACAATACGGAGTCGTTACCTCAGCAGTGTCGCCGCAGGCGTGGCAACACCGCATCGCCATCCCGATCGACTTCAACCCGGTGGATTCGCCGTGTGCGATCGGCGCGGACCAGCGTCGCATTTCGGGGTCTGAGCTTGCACTCTCGGCGGTGGTGAGTTGGCAACCGTCGCTGTGTGGCAGCGGTGTGCTCCCTCCATTCGCGTATGCGCCGGTCAGCGACAGCGCAGCACGTCAGCAATTGGTTTCGGGGCAGTCGGGCGCCCCGGGGATGGTGGTGGTGTCCCAGCCCCTCCCGGAAACTTCGATCAAGCCGGAGGATCCGGTCATCTATGCGCCGCTCACGCTGTCCGGGCTCGTCATCGGCTTCAACATCGAGCGCAACCCGCGATCTGACGCACCGCCGGCAGCGCAGCGACTAGAGGGGGTACGTGTCGCCGATCTCAATCTGACGCCGCGCCTCGTCGCCAAGTTGTTGACCCAGTCGTATCGGCAAGCGGTCACGATCCAACAGCCGCCGAACTACGAATGGATGAAGGCGAACCCGGGACACATGGGACTCGACCCGGACTTCAGTCAATTCAATCCCGAGTTCGAGCTGCTCCAAATCGCCGACGGTCGTACCTTCGCCAGCCTGCAGTTGCCGGCCGGGAACTCCGACGCGGCGCAGCAGGTGTGGCAGTGGGTGTTTGCGGACCCGGAGGCCCGAGCGTGGTTGAACGGCGAGCCCGACCAATGGGGGATGAAGGTCAATCCGGTCTATGCGACCAACGCTGCAGCCAATTCGACGGGCATTGCCTTTGGGGAGACCTTGCCGAACTCGTTCCCGAAGGCCGATCCGTACTGCTACCAGGCACCGCCAAGAGGACCGAACAACTCGATTGTCCCCCCACCTTTGTGCGGTACGGACTGGATGCCGTACAAGCGAAGTTATGCAGAGATCGCTCAGGTGGTGCGAACTGCGAGCGATGGCGCGCGTATTTCTGAGAACCCGTTCGCGCAAGCGGCATCTGACGTGTGGAAGCGCGAGGATCCGCAGTACCTCGGCCGGCGAGACATTCTCGGTTTCACCGACACGCCGACGGCGACCCAATACGGACTGCAGATGGCGCGACTCAGCCGTGCGGGCGACGTCGGCGCCGGTCGCGAGTTCGTCGCTCCAACCAGCGCTGCGCTCACCACCGGGGTTTCTGCAATGGTTGCTCCTGAGGGAACGAACGTTCTCACCCCCGACCCTACGACGTCGACACCCGGCGCCTACCCGCTCACGGCGGTGACCTATGCAGCGATCACGCCGCTGTCGCTCGACGCAGCGGCTCGATCGGATTATGCGGCCTTCATCGAGTTCGCGGCCGGTTCCGGCCAGGTTCCGGGTCTCGAACGAGGCCAGTTGCCGCGAGGATATGCCCCCCTTCCAGCCGGCATGAAGGCAGAAGCCGAGTTCGTTGCGTTCCTGGTGCGCAACCTCGTCATCGTCGAGGATGAGCCTGCGGCACCGTCGACAACGGTTGCGTCGACGGTCGCGCCCACAACTGTTGCGTCGGCGCCGGCGCAACCCACGACGTCGGCACCATCAGTGGTGATTTCCGAGGGCTCCAGCGTGGACCAAACTTCCGTCACGCCCACGACGGTTCGGCGGAACACGAACTCGGGGACCTCCGCGGCGAGCGGCTTACCGCCGACCACCCAGCCGACCACCCAGCCGACCACCCAGCCGACCACGGCGGTCGCCGCGCCTGCTGTGGTCTGCGACCCAACAGCGAGCACCGTGCCGGCCACGCCGGTCACTGAACCTGCTGTGGACTGTGAGACCGCAGCGAGTGCCGAGCCGACGATCAGCACCGAAGCCGCGCCGGTCGATGTCGCTGACGAACCAAGTTCATCGGGTCCGTCAGTGATCACCCCGATTACAAATCTCGCCCGAAACCGATTCGCGGTTCCTGCGCTGGGCATCGTCGCTCTCGGTTCGGCGCTCGGGGCGCTCGAGGTTTCGAAGCGTCCGCGGCGCCGGGGTGCAGGCGGCCCGGGGACATCCGCTGATCTGGGCGAGATCGGACCGGATTGAGATGATGAACAACACGACCGTCATCTCGAACCGTCGCTGGACGCGCGTGCTCATCGCGTGTTGCGCCGTCTCGGGGACCCACGTTCTTGCGAGCCCCGCTGACGGGCTCGCCGCAGCAGCCACTGAATCGTCCGACACCTCGAAGGATGTGGGCGAGGTTGTGGTGGTGGATCCCTACAAACAAGCTGACGCGCTGACCCGTGGCGAAGCCACCACCGAGTTCAGCTTGCGGCTCCCCGAAGGTTCCACCTGCCCCGGTGACAGCGCAAATGATCAGTGGCGGGTTCAGAGCTTCATCATCCCAGCGCAAGACGATCCCGTCGGCATCCGGTACGGCGCGATCGGCCCGGAGCCTGTCGGGCCCGACCGCTATGCCATGTTCAACATCGATACCCGGCCGTTCGTGCACCAGTTGCTTCAGCCGAACCCTGCGGCCGGCCAACCGGGCGTCATCTCGGTGCTGCCGCCATTCAGTTTCGAAGTTGTAGCCGGCGAGGACATTCCTCCTGGTCGATACCGCATCGGTGTCGCATGTACCTTTTTCGGAGACACCGCGCAGTACTGGGATACCGAGATCGTGCTGGATGCTCCAGCATCCGGCGAGGGCAGCCAACTCTCGTGGCGGCTCCCCAGCGTGGCGGCCGATGCCGTTCAGTCGTCGGATCAAGGTTCCGGTCGATGGCTGGTCCTCGCTGGCGGCGGCCTTGTCGCAGCTGCCATCGGTCTGTACGTGTGGCGAGGCAAGTCACGCCAGCCGCTCACCCTCTCAAAGGAGTCACCATGAATCGCGCCATCATCAATAGCGCCCGTCTTTCCCCTCACCGACTTTCCGGCCCGCTTGTTCGTGCGGGAGCTGTCGTGACGGCAGTGATCCTTGCGCTCGGCCTGGCGACACTGGCCGGTCCGACCCGCCCCGCGACGGCGGCCGCCGAGGACGCCGGAGTCGTCGAGTTCAGGTCGCCGTCCACGTCCGGCGTCCTGACCAGCGGCGGGAGTTCGACCGAGTTCGGCATGGCACCACCGCAAGGTGCCGCGTGTCCAGGCAGCGGAAGTGGAACACCCGCGTATCGCTGGCAGACGTTCTTCGTGTCTGCAGCCGTCGACGTTGCGTCGCTGACCTTTGCGTCCGGACCCAATCCCGTCGCCGGCCAGTTCGTGTCACCGATGTATGACAACGCCGGCGGTACGGCAGTCATCAACAAGAACCCCGCAGCGAACCCTCTTGGCTTGATTGCGGGCATCCCCACCGTGTCATTCGCTGCGTTCACACCCGCCGGCACAGTTGCTCCCGGCGACTACAAGGTTGGCTTCGCATGCACCCAAGCCGGTTCGAACGTACGGTTCTGGACGATCCGAATCACCGTCACCGCCGACGCAAGCGACTCGCCGGCCGGCTTCACATGGGTGGTAGCGGCTCCACCGGTGGCAACCACAACCACAACCATCGCATCGACATCGACCACCGTTGCTCCTGCGGCGACGTCAACAACGACGAAGCCGGCAACGACGTCCACCACCGCATCCGGATCGACGACCACTTCCGTTGCCGGGGGACCAGTGGTCACGGCCGGCAACCTCACGCCTGCGCCGGGGTCAGATGTTGCGTTCACCGCCTCCGGATTTGTTGCCGGGAGCACTGTCACCTTCGACATCACCGGTGATTTCGGCACGGTCAACAATGCGGACCTTCGCAGCGAGGTCGCGACCACCCAGACCCTCGGCACGGCGGTTGCCGACGCGAGCGGAGTGGCCAGTAAGACGTTCAAGGCGCCAGACAGGACAGGTTCATATACCGTTCGGGCGACCTCGGGCGCGCGAACCGCCTCGATGGTGATCAACGTGACCGTCGTACTTGCGACCACAATTGGATCCAGTCCGGTCACTCCGACGACAGCTTCGGGCTCCGGGTCCTTGCCCACGCAGACCACCCAACCGAAGGTTCTTGCGACGACGGGTTCTTCATCGATCCCGCTCGTGGTGTGGGCGATCCTCTTGCTCGTCGTCGGTCGGATTGCCATCCTTGTCGCTCGGCCGCTTCGGTTGCGCCCACCGAAGTCGTGATGCCTGCTAGCGCAACACTCGACCGCTCGCGGTCCTTTCGGCCTCGCATCCGGGCGAAGCGACCTCGTGAGCCCAGGCCTGCTGTCGCGGGAGAGGGCGCGCCACTGCTCAGCCCACGGTTGCAACTGGTACGCGCTGTACTCGTTCTCGTCTTCGTCTTCTCGGTGACCCTGTTTCTGCAACTCGTCCTCGTCAGTTCGCTGCAGCACTCGGCGGCGCAGGGACGCGCATATGACAGCTTCCGAGCCAAGCTTGCGACCGGAACCGCGCCGATCGGACCAACCGATTCGGCCGGGCGTGAGCTCGAGCTCGGCACGTCGGTTGCGTATCTGGAGATTCCGTCGATCGGCGTGAAGCAGGTGGTCGGCGAGGGGACTACGTCGAGTGTGTTGTTCGACGGACCTGGGCACCGCCGAGACACACCGCTGCCGGGCCAGGTCGGGTCCAGCGTGCTCTTCGGACGCCGCGCTGCCTTCGGCGGGCCATTCTCAGACGTCAGCAGTTTGAAAGCAGGCGACGCAATCAAGGTGACGACCGGTCAGGGTGTCTTCAACTTCACGGTCACCGGCGTTCGCGCGGAGGGGCAGCCGGCGCCCCCTGCCCCGACTGCCGGGGCCGGGCGATTGTTGTTGGTC
Source organism: Actinomycetes bacterium (assembly GCA_031413195.1). Classification (GTDB taxonomy): domain Bacteria; phylum Actinomycetota; class Acidimicrobiia; order Acidimicrobiales; family Ilumatobacteraceae; genus WLMZ01. The sequence continues at coordinate 2,097 of JANOEM010000335.1, read as the reverse complement.
ACTGCGGCGGGACGTGCGTTTCTTCCCGACGGTGTCCTTCGCGTCGACGCCGAACTCGATGGTCTAGCCGTGATCGGCGCTGGACGTCTTGTCAGCGCTGCCGGTCTGCCCGCTGAGGAGCGAGTCATGGCCGGCGACGCGAGTACGTTATGGGCGTTGGCGCTCTGGCTTCAGGCGCTCATTGGGTTGTCGCTCGGGGTGGTATGGGCGTGGCACCGGTGGGGTCGGGCTCAGACCTGGGTCGTGTTCCTGCCGCCACTCATGCTCGTCGGCCTAGCTGCCTCTGGCGAGGCCGCGCGTTTGTTACCCAACCTGTTGTGACCGTTGAGGAGTCAAGTGCTGTGACCATCGATCCCATTCATTCGTCGCCCGCGGGCGAATCCGGCAACGGGCAACTGCTCGAGGCCGAGCTCGCCTCATTTCCCGACGCCGCGGTCGTACAACTGCTCAGCGGCGACCCGGCATCGCTCGTGGCCGTGGTAGCTGATCTTCACCCAGCTCATGTCATCCTCACCGACACATGTGTGACGGCTACCGACGGTGACATTGCCTGGTCGTGGTTGGTTTCGGACCTGAAGACCGTCGTGCACGGGCACGCCGGGTGGACGATCTTCGATGTGCCGGGGATCTCTGACTTCGGCGTCTCGGTTGCGGCCGGCGATGTCGACGAGTTTCGCCAGGCGCTCGCGGGGATCCAAGGTCTGAACGTCGTGTATCAAGATGGCGGGCAGGTGATAGCGAAGGAGGTTCCGGTCGCCGAACGACCTGTGCCTCTGCTTCTCCCCGAACTGGTCGTCGCTGATGAGACGCTGATGATCACAGAGCCTGTACCGATCGCAGAAGTGGTCGCGATTACTCCGGCAGATCTGTCGGACCTGTCGGGCTCGTTGTCCGATTCGTTGGAGGCGCCGAACGCGTCGCTCGCACCGACCGTCGTAACCGCCGCAGTCGTCGCCGGCCAGGCGCCGAAGGCACGCCGGTTCCGCTTGCGCGACCGTCAACCACACGTTCAGTCCGTCGCAGATCTGAATGCTCCTCCGGCGACGTTGACCGGCATCGATGCCCGCGACATCTCAGCCTGGTTCGGGGCGCATCAGGTGCTCGATCGCGTATCGCTCGACATGGTGGCGGGCGAGGTCACGGCTTTGATCGGTCCATCGGGCTGCGGGAAGTCCACTTTTCTGCGAATCCTCAACCGGATGCACGAGATGATTCCATCGGCATCGATGGCCGGCGAAGTGCTCGTCGACGGACACGACCTGTACGACCCCGAGCGCAAATTGACCGATGCTCGCCGCGAGATCGGGATGGTGTTCCAGAAACCCAACCCCTTTCCGGCGATGTCCATCTACGACAACGTGCTCGCAAGTCTTCGTCTCACCGGCGTGAAGGCCAGCGTCGAGGTCAAGGACGACATCGTCGAGTCATGCCTGACCAAAGCAGGCCTGTGGGCCGAGGTCCGCGATCGTCTGCGGCAGCCTGGCGGTGGACTGTCGGGCGGCCAGCAACAGCGACTGTGCATCGCACGCGCTCTCGCGATTCGGCCACGGGTGCTGTTGATGGACGAACCGTGTTCTGCGCTCGACCCGACGTCGACGCGACGAATCGAAGAAACGGTGATGCAGTTGGTGTCAGAGGTGACGATCGTGATCGTCACTCACAACATGCAGCAGGCAGTTCGAGTGTCTCATCAGTGCGCGTTCTTCCTGGCAGAACACGGCACGCCGGGTGTGATCGTCGAGCACGGCCCGACGCCGGCAATGTTCGGTTCGCCGCAGGATTCCCGGACAAGTGACTACGTGACCGGACGATTCGGGTAGCCGTCAGGCAACCGAAAGGCAACCGCAAGGTGAACATCCGGCGAGGGTCTCCAGTGTTCACCTGAGGGCCATCCGGCGGACAGTTCGGTCTGAGACGATGACCCCGCTCTGATCGGAATCAGAGTTCCGCCACATTGAAGGGACCGTTCACATCACCATGTTGACATCACGCACGAAAAAGCGGCTGGCACTCAGCCTCGCCGTCACCACCACGTTAGGTGCCAGCCTGCTCGCAGGCTCCGCCAGCGCAGACCCCAAGCAGTTCGATGCCTTCGTC
>JANOEM010000334.1:0-3558 GCA_031413195.1 Actinomycetes bacterium | reverse complement strand
GTCACACTGGCCGACGTCCCCGCCAGCGTCTGGGACGATGTTGCCCGCCCAGGAATCGATGCGGTCTGGTTGATGGGGGTCTGGGAACGCAGCGCGATCGGTGCCGCAATCGCCCAAGACAATCCGGCAATGCGATCAGCGCACCTCGCTGCGCTGCCCGATCTGACCGACGACGACGTCGTCGGGTCCGCGTACTGCATCCGTGATTACGTTGTCGATCCACGACTCGGTGGCGACGACGGCCTTGCCGAGGCGCGGCGGGAGTTGGCAAACAGGGGAGTTCGCCTGATTCTCGATCTCGTGCCGAACCACGTCGCTCCTGATCACCCGTGGGTCCAATCTCATCCGGAGTACTTCGTTCGGGGCAGCCTCGCCGATCTCGATCGAGACCCGGACTCCTTCATCCGGATCGACGACCAGGTCTTTACGTGCGGCCGCGATCCCTACTTTCCGGCGTGGCCCGAGGTCTTGCAACTCGACGCGTCGCACCCCGGTCTCAGGGCGGCAATGGCAGAACTCGCGGTGGGGCTCGCCCAGAAATGCGATGGTCTGCGCTGCGACATGGCGATGCTCGTCATCGACGAAGTCTTCGCGCGGACATGGACAGACAGAGTCGACGGCTTCGTCCCGACCAGATCGGATCAAGACTTCTGGCCGCCGATCATCGCAGCAGCCAAGGCGGTGAACCCACAGTTCGCCTTCCTGGCCGAGGCTTATTGGGATCTCGAGCCGGTCCTGCTCGCCCACGGCTTCGACGCCTGCTACGACAAGCGTCTGTATGACCGGATCGTCCACGAGCGATCCGTCGCCGGTGTCCGCGACCATCTCGGCGCCGATGTCGTCGACCAGCACCGGACCGTTCGGTTCATCGAGAATCACGACGAGCCTCGTGCTGCGACGCTGCTCGGCGTCGACGCTCACCTGGCCGGTCTGACCGCAGTGCTCACCCTTGCCGGTTTCGCACTGGTGCACGAAGGCGAGGCCGACGGCCGCTGTGTCCGGGTTCCGGTCACGCTTGGTCGCCGGCCATTCGAGACCACTGATCCCGAGTTGCGAGCGAGGGTCGACCATCTCCTGGCCGCACTGTCGACAGGGGTACGAAGCGGCGCCTGGGCAATCGCCCCGATTGACGGGTGGCCCGACAACAACAGCGCCGAACGACTGCTCGCATGGACCTGGACGGCGACGGATGCTCGACATCTCATCATCGTGAACCTGTCCGACGACGGCGCCGACGGTCGTGTCCGGTTGCCGTGGCCCGACGTCGACGGAACGGTCGTCATCCTCGCCGACCTGATTTCTGGCGAACGATTCGAACGTGACGGCTCGCTTCTGTGCACTGACGGTCTCTACGTCGCGCTCGACGCGGCCGGTGTCCACGTGATGCACGTGACGTAACCTGGGCTGATGACAGCGACCGATGACCGTGCCATTGATCCCGACGACCTTGCTGCAATCGGCGTCAACTGGGACCTCGATTCACTGCTTGATGGTGCTGCCGACATCGACGAGTTGCTCGATGCCGCTGACACGATCACCGACGAACTCGTCGCGAGCGGTCGGGGTCGGATCGCGACGATGTCTGCGGCCGAGCTTGCGGTCTTTCACGTTCGATACGCCGAGATGATCGAACTGTCGAGCCGGGCCGGCAACTACGCCGGTCTCATCTTCGCCGTCGACACGGCCGATCCCAAGAATGGCGCGCTGGTTGCGCATGCCCAAGAGCGCAGCACGGCGATGAGCACCAAACTGTTGTTCATCGAGCTCGAGTGGGCCGAGGCCGATGACGACCACGTCGAACGAGTCCTCGCCGATCCGGATCCCCGGCTCGACTTCATCCGCCACCATCTCCGCTCGGCTCGCCGCTACCGCCAACATCTACTGTCGGAACCCGAAGAGCGGATCCTCACCGAAAAGGGGGTTACCGGCGCGAGTTCGTGGACCCGACTGTTCGACGAACTGACGTCGGTGATCGAGGTCCACGTCACCCAGCCGGACGGGACTTCGACGTCCGGGCCCTTGATGCAGGGTTTGGCGATGCTGCAGCATCCCGACCGCTCCGTCCGCCAAGCTGCGCACTCCGCCGTGACGGATTCGCTGCAGCCAGGCCTGCGTACTCGCGCCTTCATCTTCAACACGCTGCTCAACGACAAGTCGGTGGACGACCGGCTGCGCGACTACCCGTCGTGGATCAGTAGCCGGAACCTGTCCAACGAGGCAAGCGACGACAGCGTGCAGGCCCTGGTCGATTCGGTCGTCGCCCGCTACGACATTCCTCAGCGGTGGTACACCCTCAAGGCAAAGCTGCTCGGAGTCGACCAGATCGCCGACTACGACCGGATGGCCTCCGTTGCGACTGCTGAGACGCAGGTCCCCTGGTCATCGGCGACGGAGATGATCATCGACGCCTATTCGTCCTTCAGCGGAGAGTTGGCCGGAATCGTGCAACGGTTCCTCCGCGAGCAGTGGATCGACGCCCCGGCCACGCCGGGCAAGCGTGGTGGAGCGTTTTGCGCATACACCGTCCCCTCGCATCATCCGTACGTCCTGCTCAACTGGACCAGCCGGACCCGCGACGTCGCAACGCTGGCCCACGAACTCGGCCACGGCGTGCACGGGTTCTTGTCGCGAGAGCAGGGAGTGTTCCAGATGAGCACTCCGCTGACGCTCGCCGAGACGGCTTCGGTCTTTGGTGAGACGGTCACCAGCAGGCGTCTGCTCAGCACCCTGACCGACCCGAACGAACGACTTGCGCTACTTGCTGCAACCCTCGAGGACTCGATAGCGACGGTCTTCCGCCAGATCTCGATGAATCGGTTCGAGCACGCCGTGCACACCACTCGTCGCACACAGGGTGAACTGTCGGTCGACATGTTCAATGAACTCTGGGTCGAGTCACAGGCTGCGATGTTCGGGCCGTCCGTCGAGATCACCGATGGCTACCGCAGTTGGTGGAGCTACATCCCACACTTCATGCACACGCCCGGCTACGTCTACGCGTACGCCTATGGTCAGTTGTTGGCGCTCAGCGTGTACAAGCGCTACGAGGAGGTCGGCGACGAGTTCGTCCCGCGATACCTCGACCTGCTGCGCGCCGGCGGATCGATGAGCCCCGAAGACCTCGGTCGGATCGTCGATTGCGACTTGACGGACCCCGAGTTCTGGAACGGTGGTCTGGCGATCGTCGACGAGCAGTTGACCGAAGCGGAGAATGCGGCGAGAGCAGCCGGTCGCGGCTGAGTATTGGCGTTTCGATCGCGGGCGATAGTCCGCGAACGGCAATCCCGTGCGTGGCAAGATTTGAACATGCGTGTCGGCGCTCTTGGCGTTCTTGCGGTGGGAGGTCTGCTGGTCGGCGCTGCTTCGTCGTGTTACGGCGGTCGGGGTGAGACAGTCTCCGGGCGACGTCTGGCGAGTTGGTCGGTTTGGAAGACGGTCGATATCCGCGGCGACCTCCCGGTGTTCGGCGCAAGCTCGCTCTCGCCCATCGCTGCCGTTGCACCGGCTTCGGGGCCGCCGATCGGGTTGCCCGTCACCGTGACTGCGGTCGCCGTTCGA
>JANOEM010000333.1:0-3321 GCA_031413195.1 Actinomycetes bacterium | reverse complement strand
GGCTCTTCGCGGTTTCCGGATTAACGCCCGTCGTTTCGCCGATCTCCGCGATCGAAAGCCCGCCTTCCACGTAGAGAAGGATGGGAACTGTGCACGCTTGGCGACCCGCTCGCCGACGTTGGCTACATCGGGGTGTACTGGAGCGATGGTGACGAGGCTGCCGTGCTGCGCGCCAACGACCCGACCCCAGCAGGCGGATTCCTGAAATACGCCGAACTGCTCGAACGGTACTCGCTGCGCACAGGACGTGACCTCGCAGAGATCGGCTACTACGTAGCGTTCTCGTGCTGGCGGCTGGCGGTGATCAGCGAGGGGGTCTACGCACGGTATCTTCATGGGGCCATGGGCGATCAGCAGTTGGATCTCGCCCCGATGAGGATCGGCGTTGATGGCCTCGCGCAGCGGGCGCTCGACGCAATGAGGACCCTCCGATGACCGACAGTGCAGCAGAATCGACGGGCCTCTTGACAGACTGGACCAAGGACTCCTTCACCGCGGCCGGGCTGACCCACGACACGTACAGAAAGGGCTCGGGACCTGGAGTGGTGATCGTGCACGAGATCCCCGGAATCACCCCGAACGTCATCCGATTCGCAAACGAGGTCGTGGATGCGGGCTTCACGGTGGTGATGCCGTCGCTGGTCGGCAATCCGGGCCGCGAGGTCAGCATTGGTTACACCGCGCAGTCGATGGTCAAAGTGTGCATCGCGAAGGAGTTCACCCATTTGGCGTTGAACCAGACGTCACCGGTGATCGCCTATCTGCGTGCCGTCGCTCGGTCGCTGCACAACGACGTCGGTGGTCCGGGTGTCGGTGCGGTCGGGATGTGCTTCAGCGGTGGGTTCGCGTTGGGGATGATGGTCGATGACATCATGGTCGCACCGGTGTTGAGCCAGCCGTCGATGCCCTTCGCCGTCGGCAAGGCACGCGGCGCAGATCTGAATCTCTCGCCCGACGACGCGCTCGCCGTTGCACAACGCGCTGCGCAGGGTTGTCAGGTGCTCGGGCTGCGGTTCACCGGCGACCGGTTGGTCGGTACTCGATTCGACACGTTGCGGACGTTGCTCGGCGACGCCTTCATCGCGGTTGAACTTCCCAGTAGCAGCAGGTTGGATCACTCTGTCGTGACCGAGCAACGCGACGACCCGAGCGTGCAGCGAGTGATCGAGTTCTTCAGGGACAAGCTCCAGGTAGAAGCCTGAACCGCACGGCAGCAGTTCAGCTCTTTCCCAACGCGTCCACTGCGTACTGCTTGGCGGTCTTGTAGTCGGCCTTGCCGTTGGGGGCCCGCGGGACGACATCGACGAACACGACCCGCTTCGGGGCCTTGAATCCCGCCAACTCGGACTTGACCGAGGCAATGACCGCCGCTTCGTCTGTACCGGCGCCGTGGGTCAGCGAGGCAACGGCCGTCACGGCCTGACCGAAACGGTCGTCGTCGACTCCGATCACCAGGCAATCGAGCACACCGTCGACCCGTTTGACGGCTTCCTCGACCTCTTCCGGGAACACCTTCTCTCCGGCGGTGTTGATCACCTGGCTGCCACGGCCGAGCAGTTCAAGCGTTCCGTCCGCGTTGACCGTCGCCATGTCGCCGGGAAACGAGTAGCGCACTCCGTCGATCACACGGAAGGTTCGAGCGGACTTCTCGGCGTCCTTGTAGTACCCGATCGGAACGTTGCCACCGGCGGCGAGCATCCCGACCTCGCCTGAACCCGGCGTCACCTCACGGTCGTCTTCGGCGAACACTTTCGTCGTGGGCATCTGGCTGAACCGAGCCGTCGTGACCGGCAAACCACGCATCGAAACCTGGGAGCCCATCGAGCCTTCGGTCGAGCCCATCGCGTCGATCAGCATCGCCTGGGGCACGCGATCCATCAGCTGCTCTTTGACCTCAGCGGTCCACATCACGCCTGACGAAACAATCAGCTTGACGCTGCTGGTGTCGAAGGGGCGGCCGGCGCCGGCGGCCTCGTCGATCGTGCGGATGATCGGTTTGGCGAAGGAGTCCCCGACGATGACGAGCATCGTTGCCTGCTCATCCTGGACGACCTGCATCAATTCGGTCGTGTCCAGTGAACGGGCTTGCAGGGTGACGATCGCACCACCCATCAGCTGCGGCGCCATTGCGCCGAGCCACAGTCCGGTGCCGTGCATCAGCGGGCAGCTCGGCACGCTGACCACTTGATTCCCTGCTCGGACCGATTCAGCGACGAGTCCCGCGACGAGGGAGGCATCGGTCGGTGGGGCAGCGCCCATCAAGGAAAAGCCGACGCCTAACAGGCCAAAGGTTTGTCCGCTGGCGGCATACATCACGCCCTTGGGCATGCCCGTCGTTCCACCCGTGTAGAGCATCGAGATGTCGTCTTCGCTTCGCGTGATGCGCGGCATCGGGTCGAATTCGGCGACGAGCGCCTCGGATCGTTGGGCTCCATCGACCTGACCCGCCGCCCCGTCGTCGACCTCGATCGTCAGTTTCAGCTTGGGGAGCCTGTCGACGACACGAGAGACCCGATCACCGAGCGATGAGTGGAAGACCAGCGCCTCGGCGTCGCTGTTGTCGAGGAGATACCACAGTTCCTCGTCGAGGTACCGATAGTTGACGTTGATCGGGACGCCACGCATCTTGAACCCGGCGTATTGGGCCTCGAGGTACTCGTTCGAGTTGTAGAGGTACAGGCCGATCTTGCTGTCGGGGGTGAGTCCTGCGTCGACGAACGCCGAAGCAAGGCGCGCCGACCGCTGGTCGAACTCGGTCCATGTCCTTCGGGTGGAGCCGTGCACGAGTGCGGTGTCGTCACCGATCTCGTCGGCAATTGACTCCCATACGGTCGCGAAATGCATCTCCATCCAGCGCAGCGTAGATGGCTGGTCAAGCGGTGGCCCACACCAGAAGCTCTGCGCCGTCGGCGCCGGCGGTGATGGACAACGGGCCGGCGCCGGTCAGACGCGCCGCGCCACCTTGGGCCAGGTCCGCGCCACCTTCGAGGGTGGCAGAACCGAGCGCGACGAATGCGTGCACGTGGCGGTCGGCGGGGAGAACGACCGTCTCATCCGCACCGAGACGAGCACCCCACAACACAGCATTGCGTTGGTGGATGAAGACCGCATGTTCGTGGCCCTTACCGGACGCAATCGGTACCAGGCCGCCCTTCGCGAGCTCGCCGTTGATGTCGAGTTGCTCATAGCCGGGCTTGATTCCTTGTGTGTCGGGCAGTACCCACATCTGGATGAAGTGCGCCGGTAGGTCGGGGCTCGGGTTCATCTCACTGTGGCGAATGCCGCTGCCCGCCGACATGCGCTGGGCGAGTCCCGGGTACA
>JANOEM010000332.1:0-2068 GCA_031413195.1 Actinomycetes bacterium | reverse complement strand
CCGCGACCGACGACGCGTCGATGGCGACGTTGAGTTCAGCTCTTCGTGATCACCTCGTTGTATTCCTTCCGGATCAGGACCTCGACCTCGACCAGTTGGAGGCGTTCACCGAAAGACTCGGTGGCCGCGACGTCACCCCGTATGTGAAGCCGGTCGAAGGGCGGCCGTACGTGATCCGCGTGGTGAAGGAAGCCGATGACGAGTTGAACTTTGCCAACGCGTGGCACTCGGACCTTTCGTACCTCGCGGAACCGCCCTCGTTCACGGTTTTGCACGCCCACGAGGTGCCGCCGTTCGGCGGAGACACGATCTGGGCCAATCAGTACCTCGCCTACAGCACGCTTCCGGCAGAACTGCGCGCTCGACTCGAGCGGCTCAGCGCCGTTCACAGCGCGGGAATGGCATACGGAACCGGGGGGTACCTGGAGTCGGTTCAGTCGAAGACCTCGATGACGATCGAGCCATCAGCGGCGGCGCACGACCAACAGGTTCATCCGGTCGTGATCCGGCATCCCGAGACCGGTCTCCCCGCGCTCTACGTCAATCCGGTCTACACGACAGGCATCGAGGGTTGGCCCGCGACCGAATCGGTCGAGTTGCTCACGCGTCTCTTTCGCCACAGCGTCAACGAGAACTTCACCTGCCGAATCCGCTGGCAGCCGCGAATGCTCGCAATCTGGGACAACCGATGCACGCAACACTTTGCGATCAACGATTACGCGGGCGCCCGCAGGGAAATGTTCCGGACCAGCGTGAAGGGATCGGCTCCGCAGCCGATTTCGGGTGGGTAACGACGTCTCAGCCGTAGCCTGACCCCGTGCTGCGCCTTGTCCTTCCAAAGGGATCGCTGGAGAAAGCGACTCTCGACCTGTTCGAATCCGCTGATCTTGCGGTGAGGCGGAGCTCGTCTGTCGACTACAAGGCGTCGATCGACGACCCGCGGATCGACGACGTTCGAATTCTGCGTCCGCAGGAGATCCCGTCGTATGTTGCCGAGGGACTCTTCGACATCGGCATCACCGGGCGCGACTGGGTGGAGGAGACAGCAAGCGACATCGTCAGTCTTGGCGAGTTGCAGTACTCGAAGGCGACCTCGCTGCCGATCAAAGTTGTCGTTGCGGTGGCCGGCGATTCACCGGCGCAAACGGTTGACCAGCTCCCACGCGGCCTCCGGGTCAGCACGGAGTACCCCGAATTGACCAGGCGATACTTCGCCCAGCACGGCATCGAGGCGGACATCCGGCTGTCCTACGGCGCAAGCGAGGCGAAGATCCCGGACATCGCTGATTGCATCGTCGACATCACCGAGACCGGGCGGGCACTGCGAGCTGCCGGCCTTCGGATCATTGACACGATCTTGGTCAGCTACACCGAGGTGGTCGCGAACAGGGCGTCATACGAGGATCCGGCCAAGCGGCACGCAATGCAACAGCTGATGACGCTGCTGTTGGGCACCCTCGATGCTCGCAGCAAGGTTCTGGTCAAGCTCAACGTCGCTCGAGAGAACTTCGAGACCGTGGTCGCGCTGATGCCGGCGCTCGAAGCGCCGACCGTGAGTGAGCTCGCTCACGGCAGCGGGTTCGCGATCGAGACTGTGGTCGCCAAACGCGAGATCAACACCCTGATCCCCGATCTCAAGGACGCCGGCGCAACCGGCATCCTCGAACTCCCGATTTCCAAGATCATCGCCTGAGGCGAGCAATTCGACAGACCCAACTGAACAGAATGGCAGTGACGAAATCAGCGACGAAATCAGCGATGACGACAGACTCCACGGAATGGTGACGAACTTCGATGACGGCCGCGGGCTCGGTGTCAGCGAGCCTTTCTTGAGAGAGTCGCTGTCGCTGTCCTGCACATCGAACTCGAGGCCGTCTCGGAAGACCAGGTCGTCTTGTTCTAGTGGTTGCTGATGCGCCTGGATCTCGATGGCTCGTTGGTTTTGGGCCGATTGAGGCTCTTCTGGTTTTTTGAGGAAGACGAACTGGGGCGTCTTGCTCTCTTTTGGTTGAGAGGCTCCTTCGAAAGAAACCTTCCTACTGGTCGCTTTTACGACTGCGCCTGGGAT
>JANOEM010000331.1:0-4321 GCA_031413195.1 Actinomycetes bacterium | reverse complement strand
GTTGTTCAACCGCGGCAGTTCGACGAGGTAGCCGAACGTGAAGACAAGCACGTCAACGAACAGGATCAGGTGCAGACAGAACCAGAAACTGCGCCCGTGCAGCCAGCCTGCGCCGAATTCGTCTGGCGGGCCGAAGAATAGGCCCCAGCCGTTGGCCACGGCGCCATTGCAGAAGATCATCATTGAGACGACCATCATTGGCGCGAAAAACGACTTGAGCAGGCAACTCAAGAGCGCCAGGCGATCCGTGGGGGAGAGGCCGGAGCGCCAAGCCTGTGGCCCGCTGTGCACACATCGCGTCGCGGCGCGCCAAGCCAACAGCGCCTTGCTGGGTGCGCCATCCGAGACGCGTGCGTAGTAGTACGCCAGCGTAGCCACGTACAGGGCAGCGGCCCAGAACAGGAATTGCCCGGCCGTATAGCGAAGGCCCGTGAAGCCGTACAACTCGCCGAACTGGCGGCGATGGAAGTCAAACGGGGCGTAGCGGTAGGCCAGGCAGGCGAATGCCACGAGGCCCGCCGAAGCGACGAACGAGCGCAGCCGGCACGGTGCAGGCTGAAAATCAGATGGCGATCGCATCGGGCGCGGTCTCTAGCTCTGGCGCCGCAATCGATGTGCGGCAATCGTGGGCAACAAAACAAAAGACCCCGCGCGCGGGGTCTTTTTCCAGGAGCAGAAGAAAATCAGATGCTGGATGACGATTGCTTGCGGCGCAGACCGAAGCCAGCGCCTAGCAGGCCCAGGCCCAATAGCGCTAGTGAACCCGCGCCCGGCTCAGGAACGGAGCCCGAAGTCGAGTTGCCGCCGCCCGTCGTACTGGTCGTACTAGTCGATGAACTGCTGTAGAACTCGTACGATCCATATGTGCCCTGAAACTTGAAGCCAATTGGAGCTATGTCCACCGTGGAGCCCCAATTGCCTGCGAGAGTCAGCGTAAATTGATCCGACTGGCCTGCCTGCACGCCCTCGTTAACGCTGCCGCCAGAGCAGTTACCGCTGAGGACCGCGAACGCGCAAATTTCGATGTTCGCCAAGCTTGGAATATTCGTGCTTCCCTGTTGGGTTACGAGCCCCGCATCATTCAGATCGCCACCGCCACCTGCGACGCCATTGTCAATCGGGGTACTTGACGTCGCCGAGCGGTAGACGTCGAGCCACCGTTGCACCTGCAACCGGGTGGCATCGGACGGTGACGGGGGAACGATGTCGAATCCGAACCCTGCCCCGTCAAGTGCATGCAGGCGAGCGAGCATGTCGACGAACGACTCGGCGGTTTCGAGATCGAGGAGACGCTCGTCGGGGACCGCAGCTTCTCTTTCTGCTGACCCACCTCCGACAGTTTCCTCGATACCGGCGAGGAACTCCATCACGAAGAACGGCTGGCCCACGACGACGCCCGTCAGTTCTGATCCGAGAATCCTCGCGACCGGGAACCCGACCTGATGGAGGCCCCCCATCACCCTGCACTCCTCGGCGCTCGTCGTGCCGAAGACACCGCCCTGCTCGACCCGGACCGCGATCCGCCGTCCGCTGTCGGCAGTTACTCGGTGCATCGCCCGCGAGTGGCCCGTGCCGATGCGGCGAAATGTCGATCGAGCGAAATCTGGATCGATGTTCGCTGCAAGCCACGCGCTCAACGTCTCATGCATCGCGCAACCTGCCCCTGAACGCGTCGAGCAGAGGCGCAGTTGCAGTCAGTTCGTCGTCGAGATGGCGAACGAGCAAGGCCCGTAACGCCAATCTCACCGCGTCGGCATCGGCGTCTGTCCGTCCGACGCAGGCTGCGAGCGCATCGGCGGCCGCCAGATGTGGCTCCCCCGGCCACACGCCGGTGAGGACCTCGTTTCCGGCGAGACCCTCTAGGGCCTGAACCAATTCGGCGGTCCGCGCAGCGGTGCTGTCCGGTTCGCGTCGAGCCGCATAGTCCACGAGACCGGTCAGTTGTACAAGGGTCGCCCGTGCGTGGGTGCTGTCGTCGCCGCGCAAGACGAACTCTCGCAGGGTTGACGAAACGCAGGACAGGATCGCGCGGTCGGTCAACCGGCCTGTCACGCCAGGGCTGTCGCTCAAACGGTCGGGGTCGGTCATGACAGCAACGCTTCGGCGGCGAGTCGTTCAGCCTCGAAGTCCCAACTCGCGCGCCACACGGGATCGGCCAGTGAACCGTCGAGATCCTGCCACCCCATCTCGCGGAACCACTCGTACGTCTGTCGATGTCCGGATTCGAAATCGAATCGTGACTCGAATCGGAGCAACTGTCGCGCCTTGTCCATGCTGAGAACCGCATGATGACGATCGGAGAAGAGATGACCGAACACCGCCGGAGGGAGATCTCCCAGGCGCTCCCCCGGTATGAAGCGGATGTCGGGTTCGACTCCGACAATAGCGGCGAGCGTCTCGACATACCGAAGCGTCGTGACCGCCGTCGATGTCATGTTGAAGACCTGACCGAGCGCATCGGGGTTGCCGACCATCTCGACCATTGCCCGGCAGAGGTCGTCGACATGTCCGTACGACGCGGTGACGAGACCCTCGTGCGGAACCAGGATCGGGCGATGCTGCAACAGGCGCAGGAACATCGGCGTCTCCATGTCGTAGATGTTGTTGCGCGGCCCGTAGATGGCCGCCGGCCTGACGACCGTGGCCGGGAAACCGGTGTCTCGGTGACGTGCCAACATCGCCGCCTCGGCCATCGCCTTGAATCCACCGTACGAACGCGGACCGGAAGGATCGGTGGCCATTTCCTCGGTCCACGGGAAGAAACCCGCCGATGTCTGGTCGTAGGCCATGATCGAACTGACGTAGACGTAGTGCCCGACGCTGCCGTCGACGAGGTCGATCAGGGCCTCGATGTCACTCCCACCGGCCGCCATCACGAACCCGGACACGTCGAAGACCGTGTCCCACTCCGTGCCTCGTAGGGCCTCGGCCATCGCTGCCGCATCAGTTCGGTCGGCAGTCAGGCGGGTGACCGAACTCGGGAGATCGGTTGCGGTGCGGCCGCGGTTGAGGACCGTCACGTCGTGCCCGCCGGCGCAGAGCATCTCGACCAGATGCCGGCCGACGAAGACCGACCCACCCAAAACGAGAGCCTTCATCCCGAGAATCCCGGGTACGGCCCGAGCACCACACATTCCAGGTGACCTGTGCCGGTATCGGACGGATCGTCGAGATTCGTACAACGACCCCATGACTCCGCGTAGTGCCAACGATTGAGGGCGATGTCATTGGGGGCGACGACCGAGATCGCCCGGTCGATCTGCCAGGTCTCGCTCTCGCCGCGCAGGTCTCCGCGGTACACCCCACGGCCGAGTCCGTCGTCGTAGCCACCGAAGTACCCGCCGCCTTGGAGATACACGGGAAACGAGATCGGCTCGATCCGGTATCTCTCGACAGATCCATCGGGTCGCGTGAGGTGGATTACTGCCTCGGCCAGGCGTGGCACGACCTTTCCGTCCACCTCGACGAACGTGACGTCGTGTTCGATCGAGTCATATGCGAACGAATCCGCGTGATTGTCGTAGGGGTACATGCAGCGGCTCTCGAACTTGGTGTAGCCGCCGCTGACGCCGGGATGGTGGAACTGCCAGAAGACGGATCGATCCGGCATCTTGAAGACGCACCACTGGCGAAGTCCCGGCGACTTCAGTTGTTCGAGCGGAGGAGCGATAGCGACAGACCTCGGACCGCCGGTGTTGTTGCCGATTCCCCACGAGTGGTCGCGAACGCCGACCCAGTCGTCCACCTCGATCCGCCGTCCGTCGACTTCGAACCATCCGGTGACGGTGCTGCACTGCAGGTAGTTCGAGCGATCACTGTGGAGCCGACCGTTGATGACGACTTGAACGTGGTCCTCGTTGTACGGAGCGCACCAACCCTGCCAGAGCAGGTCGAAGGCCTGCCCGTGCTCGTTGGCTTCGCAACGCAGGTGAATCGTGCGAAGACCTTCGACGATCTCCACCGAGACCGGGCCGCAACTCAATTCGTCGATCGCCGGCCGCAGCCGCCGCGACCAGCGCATGTTTGCCTGGCGCCCCGAACCCGGACGGTCGTCGTCGTTCGCGAAAGAGACGCACGTGAATGCGTCGAGGACATCGTTGTTGGCGTGAAGCCGAAAACCCATGAACCACGCGAACCGTCCGTCCGGGTCGCCCATCGTGAAGTAGTACCCGTCGCTCCAGTGCGGCGAGCCGTCGGCAACCATGTCGAAGGTTGCCCCGATCTGGTGCCGCGGATACTCGTCGAACCGGGTGAGCGTTCTCATCCAGCGCAACGTAGTGCGTCATTGCGGCCATCACTGAACGAACGCGCAATGATTGAC
>JANOEM010000330.1:0-10664 GCA_031413195.1 Actinomycetes bacterium | reverse complement strand
CACCGAGAGCCACGAGATGCTCCAGACCATCCTGCGCGACGAGTGGGGCTTCGAGGGTTTCGTCGTCAGCGACTGGTACGCGGGAGGCACGACGGCCGGCGCAGCGACCGCCGGCCTGGACTTGGAGATGCCTGGGCCTTCACGGTTCTACGGTCGCCAGTTCGCCCGCGCCGTGCGTGAAGGCGAGGTCGACGAGGACCTTCTGAACGCGGCTGTGCACCGGTTGCTGACCGTTTTCGATCGGTTGGGAGCGTTGGACGACGAACCACGCGCGCCAATGGCGATCGATCGACCGGAGCATCGGGCCCTCGCTCGTCGCGCGGCGACCGAGTCGATGGTCCTGCTCAAGAACGACGGTGTGCTTCCCTTCGACGCCCAAACGATCAAGACGCTCGCAGTCATCGGGCCGAATGCCGAACGCGCTCGGATCATGGGCGGAGGATCAGCCGAGGTTGAACCGCATTACCGGCTCTCGCCGCTGGAGGCCTTCCGCGACCATCTCGGCGAAGGCGTCGAGGTTATTTACGAGCAAGGCTGCGACATCGACAAGACGGTGCCGATCATCTCGCCGTCGCAGCTCGAAGGCGGAGACGGTCAACCCGGGTTCTCGCTCGAGATCTACAGCGGCGATGCGTGGGAGGGTGACATCGTCGCACGCGCAGTGTGTGATGACGGACGGGTCATGGTCCTTCCCGGCGTCGAGCCAGACATCCCGAAGGGCCCGATGTCGTTCCGCGCGACCTCACGTCTCACCGCAACCACGACGGGACCCCACATCATCAGCATGATCGAGCTCGGACGCGCCCGCCTGTTCGTGGACGGCCGGTTGTTACTCGATGGCATCACCACCGAGACCCCGCGGGGGGACGCCTACTTCGGTCTCGGCGGGCAGGAACTGAGCGCGTTGATCGACCTCGATGCCGGTCGACCCGTTGTCATCGACGTCGAGTTCGCGTCAGTCTCGAAGTCATGGCTTCAAGGGGTCCAGTTGGGCTGCAAGCCGGTGCCGAGCGCCGACCTGATGGACCGCGCGGTCGCTGCTGCGGCCGCGGCCGACGCTGCCATCGTGATTGTCGGGACCAACGACGACTGGGAGACCGAGGGCAACGATCGGGACGACATGCACCTCCCCGGCGCCCAGGCCGACCTCATTGCGCGCGTCAGCGCCGCGAACCCGAACACAGCGGTCGTCGTCAACGCGGGTTCACCGGTGACCACCGAATGGGCCCCTGTTGCGCCTGCGGTCCTGTTGGCCTGGTTCGGCGGACAGGAGATGGCGAACGCACTGGTCGACGTGCTGTTCGGCTCGACCGATCCCTCCGGCCGCCTTGCGACGACCTTCCCCGACTGCATCGAACACACTCCTTCATTCGGGAACTTCCCCGGTGAACACGGGCAGGTTCGCTACGCCGAAGGCGTGCTGATGGGGTACCGCTGGTATGAAGCCCGCAAGCTGCCGGTGCAGTTCGCATTCGGGCACGGTTTGTCGTACACCTCGTTCGAGATCGGCTCGCCACAACTCGCGGCAACACACTTTGACAAGGGCACCGTCTCGGTCGTCGTACCCGTCACGAACACCGGCACCCGCCGCGGAGCGGAGGTCGTGCAGTGTTATGTCGGCGCGTCGACCCCAGCGGTCGTTCGTCCACTGAAGGAGTTGAAGGCGTTCCGGAAGGTGTGGCTGGATCCCGGTGAGACCTCCATCGTCACCTTCACCCTCGACGCAAGGTCCTTCGCCTACTGGGATCCGGGCAGCAGGTACAAGGGCTCTATCGTGCCCAACCCGGCCGGCGCATGGGGGACGACCGAGACTGCTCCAGCCGGTTGGAGGATCGACCCGGGCGAGTACGTCGTTCACGTCGGCCGCGCTTCTGACGACATCGCTCATGTCGCGACGATTCAGGTGACCGAGGGTGATCGACCGTGATCCGCATCGACAACCGCGGTCGAGTCCGAGTGATCACACTCGATCGGCCTCAGGCCCGAAACGCTTTCAACGAAGAGCTCTACGACCTCACCACCGACGCCCTGATCGCTGCGGCAGACGACAACAGCGTTGCGGTTGTCGTCATGACCGGCGAAGGTTCAGCGTTCTCCGCCGGCGCGGACCTGTTGGAAATGGCCCAACGCAACACCGGAGGCTTCGTCAACGGCAAGCACGGATTTCCCGGCTTCGTCGATCAGTTGATCGAATTCCCGAAGCCGTTGTTCTGCGCCGTCAACGGGCTGGCCGTCGGCATCGGCGCGACGATGCTCGCCCTGAGCGACTTGGTCTTCATCGCATCTGACGCGCGGGTGCGATGCCCATTCACGCGACTCGGAGTGGCGCCTGAAGCCGCGAGCAGCGTGTCGTTCCCCCGCCTGATCGGACGCCAGAACGCAACCTGGGCGCTGCTCAGCAGCGAGTGGCTGTCCGCCGCTGATTGCGTCGAGATGGGCATCGCTTGGAAGATCTGCGCCCCGCAAGACTTGCTCGACGTGACGCTGAGCCATGCTGAGATACTGGCGGCGAAGCCGATCAACTCACTCGTGGAATGCAAGCGCACGATCGTCGAGCCGCTGAAAGCCGATCTGTATGCGGCGCGCGAACGGGAGAACGATGCGTTTCGAGTCCTCCTCGGTGGCCCCGCGAACATCGAGTCGCTGGTCGCTTTCGCCGAACGCCGCGAGCCCGACTTCCGCACGATCGATGACTCACCGCGAAGATGTTAGGTGAGCTGTACAACCCAAGGAAGTCACAGCTAGCATGACCGCTGTGCACACTCAGATCGATAGCGAGAAGGTCAACGCGATCCTGAACTCGATCCTCGAGGCCGAGCTGTCCGGAGTCGTCCGTTACACGCACTACTCGCTGATGATCATCGGGCCGAACCGGATTCCACTGGTGGCGTTCATGAAGGCCCAGGCGGCCGAATCGTTGCTTCACGCCGAACAGGTCGGCGAGATCCTCACCGGCCTCGGTGGCCATCCGTCGCTGCGGATCACACCGATCGAAGAGACCCACCGCCACTCAATCCACGACATCCTCAGTGAGAGCCTCGCCCACGAACTGTCGGCGCTTGTCCTGTATCGCAGTCTGCTCGACTCGGTCAGCGGGTCGTCGGTTTTCCTGGAAGAGTTCGCCCGCAGTCAGATCAGTGCCGAGGAGCAACACCAACTCGAGCTGAACAAGATGCTCCGGGACTTCGCCCAGCCGACGGCGAACTGACCGAGCGGCTCAGGAACGACTGTGTCCAAGCCTGTCTGTCTGATCGTGTGCGGTGGTAAGGACTGTCGCGATGGCAAGGGCTTCGACGCGGTGATGAGGCTGGCGGCCGACACCCCCGGCTCGCTCGAAGCGCCGTGCCAAGGTCTGTGCCACGGCCCGATCATCGCCATCAAGCAGGGGCGCGCCGTGTTGTGGTTCTCTCACGTCCGATCGAAGTCGATGCGCAAGTCCGTTGCGAGAGCGCTGCAAAACGGCCCGATCGACCCCCACCTCGCAGAGCGCGAGGTTGCGAAGCGTCGCAATACGATCCGCCACAAGGGTCGCCTGAAAAGGATCGCCGAGTACGGGTGAAACGCAGGGCTCCGCGGTCCGCTGGGTGAGCCTTGCGGCGGTCAGCGTTCCTTGATCGCCTTCACCACTTCGTCGAGATGGGCTTGGCTCTCGTAGAGCGAGCGCAACATCCAGAATCTCCAGAACTTGACCAGCGCCGTCCGAATCCACAGTGCGGCGCCGACGACCGCCATCGAGACGCACGCCAGCCCGAGGATGACGAGTTCGTTCTGATCGAGCTCGCTGGTCTCCTGGCCGGCCTGGACAAAGGAACCGACCCCGACCAAGATTGCGAGAACCATCAAGACGACCCCGAAAGCACTCGCAGCCTTCTCGGCTCCGGCCTTTCCGGAGGTCTTCACCTGCAACTCGGCGATCTCGCTCTTGAACTTCTCGATGCGGTCGTCTGTGGTCATGATTGTCCCTTTCCGCCCAGATAGGCCGATGACAGTTCTGCTGCGAGTTCGTCCGGTTGGCCGATTCGCGTGATTCGTCCGTGCAGCATGATGGCAGCCCGGTCGGCGATGCCGAGCACGGTACGCGCAAACTGCTCGACCACGAGCACCGAGACGCCTGACTGAGCGACATGAGCAACGATCTCGTACAACTTGCCGACGACCAGAGGTGCCAGCCCCATCGAGAGTTCGTCGAGCAACAGCACAGCAGGGTCGGTCGCGAGTGCACGCGCCATCGCAAGCATCTGTTGCTCGCCACCCGACATCGTCCCGGCCAATTGCGTGCGTCGATCACTGAGACGAGGGAAACGTTCGTATGCAACGGCCTCGATGTCCACCAACCGGGCACCGGTATGGGTGCACATCAGCAGGTTCTCGCGAACGGTGAGATTGGGGAAGACACCGCGGCCCTCTGGGATCGTGCACAGGCCGAGCCGAGCAAGCTTGTCGGCGCTCACGCCCGCCACAGACCGACCGGCGAGGCGGATGTCGCCGCTCATCACTTCGATCAATCCACTGCACACCTTGAGGGTCGTCGACTTGCCCCCACCGTTGGGACCGAGCAATGCGAGGACTTCGCCGCGCTTGACCGAGAGGGTCACGCCGTGCAACACCTCGATCGGCCCGTAGCCCGCGCGCACATCGACGAGCTCGAGGATCGGTGCTTCCGCCGACACGACCTCGGTCGTGTCCATTGCGTTCATTGCGTTCATTGCGTTCATTGCGGTTCCACAAGACTCGGCGGCGCGACGACGTCGGCATCGAGGATCAGTTCGGCAAGAACGGCGCTGGCACCGTCGGATTGGTCCTGCCCGAGGTATGCATCGAGCACAGCGGCATCGTTCTGGATCTCGTGGGGGGTCCCACTGGCGATGATCCGACCGAAGTCGAGGACCTGGATGAACGAACAGACCTTCATCACCAACGACACGTCGTGTTCGACGAGCAGGATTGCTGTTCCCTGTTCACAGAGGTGGATCAGCAACTCGCCGAACTCTTCTGTCTCTTGTTCGTCCTGACCGGAGGCCGGCTCGTCGAGCAGCAGGATCTTCGGACGCGTCATCAGCGCACGCCCCATCTCGACCCGGCGGGCCATGCCGGTCGGGATCTCGGCGACGTCACGCTCGGCGAGATCGGTGAGCCCGAGCAATTCGATGACTCGGTCGGCCTCGGTGCGGGCATCGGCCTTGTTGCCGCCCCACCGATTGCGAATCTCGCCTGCAACCCGAATGTTGTCCCGAACGGTGAGCGAGGTGAACAGCTCCAGCCTCTGAAAGGTTCGGCCAATACCCATTCGAGCACGCTTGAACGGCGGCAGTCCGGATATCTCCTTGCCATCGAGCAACACAACGCCCGACGAGGGTTCGAGCAATCCGGTGATGCAGTTGAAGAGAGTGGTCTTGCCGGCTCCGTTCGGTCCGATCAGTCCCGTGATCGCCCCGGCAGCGGCCGAGACATCGACTTTGCTGAGGGCCAAAGCGCCGCCGAAGCGCATGCTGATGCTCCGGCACTCAAGCAGAGCCACTGCGCACCTCCGCACCGATTGCCGCAAGGACCTCTCGGTTGTCGCCCGCTTCAGCGGGTGCGATGCCAAGTTGGTCGTCGAAAGTTGCCTTGTCGGATCGCCGGAAGGCCCGATCCAGGCCGATCATGTCGAGATCTTCGCCGTGGACTGCCCGCTCGTCCTCGACGAACCGATCTGCGTGGATCGACTTGATCAGCATCGGAACGAGCACCACCGACGCAATCACGGCGATCGCGAAGGTCCAGTTGTCGATGACCTCCCGCCACGCCAGAACCCACAGTCCGACAAGCCCGAGCACCCACAGCCCGGTCGCGACCGGAGTCTTTCTCAACGGACGGAAGCCGGCCATGACCTGCTCGGCGACACCGCTCGGGTTCTTGCCGAGACCGATGCCGATCAGGGCTGGGCCGACGAACTTGGTGAAGTTCCCGAACACGGACACGAACAGCCAGTTCAGCGACGGATAATCGGCCCCGAGCTTGGCCCAGATGTTGGGCATGACGACGCTCAGCACGCTGAGGAAGATGCCCGCCAACAGGGCGCCGCTGACGTAGCCGATCCCACCGACGACGGCGATCATGAAAAGGGTGAGGCTGGCAAATCCGTCGAAACCGTTGTTGTTCGCGATCGTTCGTTGTTGGCCGGCCCACATCAGACCGGCGAGTCCGGCGATCCCCGACGAGAGCATGAACACGCCAAGCTTCAACCGGGTGATGTTGAGGCCGAGCGTCGCACACGCAGCCGGGCTGTCTTTCATCGCAACGATCATCCGACCGTAGGCGCTACGCCGCAGCGCGATCAGACCGATGCCGATCACCGAGAACATCACGGTCATCAGCATCAAGAAGTTGCGCTGATCGTTGAAGTCGATGCCGAACCAATGTGGTCGAGGCATCGTCAAAGACCCGGTCGTGTACAGGTTGATCGTGAAGTCGAAGCCGAAGATACTGACGTTCAGTTCCTGAGTCTGCAGGATCACCAACTGATACACCACGATTCCGAATGCGAACGTCGCGAGTCCGAGATAGAGACCACGCAGTCGCAAGGCCGGAAGTGCGATCAGGCCGCCGACGATCGCACAGACACACACTGCGAGCAGAATCGCCCCGACCGAGAGCGATGTCTGGGTGGCCAGGCCACCTGGACCGACATCAAACTGCCACGCCGTGATGAGCGCGATTCCGGCAAACGTGAAGACAGCGAGGTTGATCTCACCCGCGTAGCCGGTGAGCAGGACCAGCGAGATCGCGAGCAGCGAGAGTGCCATACCGTTCGCAAGTCTGATCACCGCGGACCCCGACATCAGGGTCTGCAACATGAACACGACCGCAATCAGGACGCCACCCCATGCGAAGGCCTGCTTCATCGTCGGTACCCGGAATCGTTCTCGGGTTCGGCTGACGATGGCCCCCCGCAGCCTGTCCTGAGGCAGCAGGAGCAAGGCGACGAACAGCAGCAGCGCCGGGAGTGCGTTGCGCATGTTCTTGAGGGCGAGCCACTTTTGGCCGGCATCGGAGGCCCAGTCGAAGTACAGCTTCGACAACCCGAGAACCATTGCCCCGAGATAGGTGAGTGGAACGCTGCGCAGCCGTCCGG
This sequence comes from Actinomycetes bacterium, assembly GCA_031413195.1. Classification (GTDB taxonomy): domain Bacteria; phylum Actinomycetota; class Acidimicrobiia; order Acidimicrobiales; family Ilumatobacteraceae; genus WLMZ01. The sequence goes on along the minus strand of JANOEM010000330.1, from coordinate 3,550 downwards.
CGATCGCGGCGGGGTACGCGTCGAAGATCAGCAGCGTCAGGGCGAAGATCTGCAGGGCGCCCTGCTGCGGCGACAGCAACACGCCGGCAAGACCGCCGAGCGACGCGCCGATCGCCCAACTGGCCATGCTCGCGCGATCCGGGCGGCCGCCATTGAGCATCAGCAACGTACGGTCGTCGACCGTCGCTCGCATCGTCACGCCGGTGCGAGTCCTGTACAACAAGACGTAGAGGGCGCCGGCAATGACGATTGCGAGGACCACACCGATGATCTGGTGCCAGAAGACCGCCTGACCCAAGATGTCGACTTTGCTCCCGCCGAAGAACTTCTTCGGAACGATGTTGCGTGAGCCCCCACGGAACCAGATCCAGGTCGAAATGCCGTTCACGCCGAGCAGGAGCGCGATCGGTGTCACGAGGCGCGTCACCTCACTCGTGCCCCGTAGGCCGCGGATCACCACCACTTCGAGGAACAGTCCGATCATCGGAGCAAAGACGAAGATCGTCAAGAAGATCGAGAGTGGGGCCGGAAGCCCCCAATCGATCCGAAGCTGCCAGTAGATGAGCGCACACATCGTCGCCACAGCACCGTGGGCGACGTTGAACACCCCCGAGGTCGAATACGTGACGACCAATCCCGTCGCGGCGATTGCAAAGACGGACCCGAGGCATATTCCGAGAACGGTGTAAGCGAGGAAGTCCTGCATGGTCAGTGATCTGTCCGGGAATTCGTCATGGGTTCATGACGTGGATCCTACGAGGTGGCGAACTGCTGCGAGATCCGGTTCTCGTCGAGCTTGGCCGCTTCGAGCGCCGGCGTTCCGACCACGGGAGCGACCCACGAGTCGTCACATTCGAACGTTCCGGGCTCCTCCGGAGTGACACGGACGTACTCGGTCCCGACCAGGTGCAACAACAAGTTGCACGACGGTGGATGGTTGCCGCCGGGATCTGTCGTCGCGTGCAGGCCGTGACCCGTCCATTCGTTGGTGGCCTTGAGGTTTTCGAGTGTGCACGCCCGGGTCAATTCTGCGCCGCACTGCGAAGCAGCCGTTGCCCAGAGCAGGAACGACGAGGTTGCCTGAGCACCGAGCAGCGAAATGTCGCCGCCTGCCGCTGTGACGAGATCGACGTAGGACTTGGTGCCTGGGTTGACGTCGGCTTCCTCGAACGGGATGAACGCCATCCGGGTGTACATGTTGTCCAGTGCACCGTCGGTGTTCGCCGCTCCGCATGTTTCCTCGTAGTGGTTGGCATCGGTGATGATCGGCACGTTGAAACCGTTTGCTGCGGCGGCCTGAGCAAACAACTGCAGGTTCGGCAAGCACGATCCCGACCAGTACATTGCAGTGGCACCAGAGTCTTGCAGTTGCTTGACGAACGGTGTCCAGTCGGCTTCGCCACCGATTCCGTACTCGAGCGTCGTCGACACGAACTCCCAACCGAAGTTCGGCGCCACGGCGACGACCTTGTCGCGAGATTCCTGGGTGGCACCGAAGTTGCCGGCCAGCGTGCCGACCTTGAGGACGGCATCGCCGAGTACATCTACTGCCTGGGCGAAGACGCCCGCAGGCGTCTCGTCAGCCGGGTTTGGCAAGCCCTGGAACACGTCCTTGCCGTTTGCGAACGCCGCACTCACGCTGTAGGCCGGAACAGCCGGCAAACCGCAGCCAAGCCGGATCTCTTCCTGGTTTCCGTCGAACGCCCAACCCTGGCCGACCAAGAAAAAGTTGTTGCCGTCGCATGCGCCCTGGATAGCTGGTCCGACCTCGAGGATCTTCGCGTCGAAGTAGTTCAACTTGATCTGGCGACCGTTGATCCCGCCGAGCGCGTTGCACTCGTCGACCAAGGCCTTCATTGCGTCGGTGATTTGATGGTTCAGTCCTGGCGACCCTGCGTAACCGGCATCATCGCCGCTCGCGATGTTGATCGAGTCGGCTGTCACACCGACCTCGCTGCCATCATCGGTGTTGGCTCCGTCGCCTTCGCTGCAGGGCCAGGGGAGATCGCCGAACAGCGGTCCTTCCGGCTCGGGCGCCTCGGTGGCTGCCGTAGTCGTCTCAACCCCCGCCACGGTGGTTTCCGTGCCGGCCGCAGTCGTCTCCGGCGCGGCCGTCTCGGGCGTGGTTGTTGCCGCAGCGGTGCTCGGTGGCGGCGCCGCCGTTGGCGCAGTTTCCTCGCGGTCTTTACCACACGCGCCTGCGACGAGCGCAAGCACAGTAAGGGCAGCAACGATTCGGACAGGTGTTTGTCGCATCAAGAATCCCCCCGGATGACTGATTGGTCGTGTCACCATAACATGCATCTGACGCGCCGTCAGATTCGGAGCAATCTCGTAAACCGACCAATCCAGGAGCCCGGATTCAGCCGGTTGCGAACTGCTGCGAGATCCGGTTCTCGTCGAGCTTGGCTGCCTCGACGGCGGGGGTCGTACCAACCGGCGCGACCCAGCTGTCGTCGCACTGGTACGTACCTGGCTCGGTCGGCAGCACCCGTTCGTAGTTGGTTCCGACGAGTCGCAGGATGATGTTGCAGGATGACGGATGATTGCCGCCGGGGTCGGTCTCGGCGTGGAGACCGTGACCGGTCCATGAGTTCGTCGCCTTCAGGTTCGCCAGTGTGCACGCCCGGGTCAGCTCGGCGCCACACTGCGATGCTGCCGTCGCCCACAGCAGGAACGACGAAGCGGACTGGGTTCCGAGCAACGAGATATCGCCGCCGCTTGCGTCGAGCATGTCGAGGAACTGCTGGGTCGCTGGGTTGAGGTCGGCTTCCTCGAACGGAATGGCGCTGACCCTGACGTAGAGGTTGTCGAGCGCGCCATCGGTGTTCGCGTCGGCGCACTGGCGCGAGTAGTGGTTGGCATCGGACAGAAGCGGCGCCGTGAATCCGTTGGCCTTGGCCGTTTGAGCGAACAGTTGCAGACCGGGCAGGCAAGTCCCTGACCAGTAGACCAACTTCGTCCCCGCATCCTGCAACTGCTTGACGAACGGCGTCCAGTCGCTCTCGCCCGCCGGGTTGTACTCGATGGTCGTCGAGACGAAGCCCCAACCGAAGTTCGGCGCAACGGCGACGACCTTGTCACGGGATTCCTGGGTGGCGGCGAATGCACCAGCCAGCGTGCCCACCGCGCTGACCTCGTCCGGCAGGATCTCGGCCATCTGCGCGAACCAACCCGCCGGAGCTTCGTCGGATGGGTTCGGCACCCCCACGAACACGTCCTGGCCGTGCGCGAACGCGGCGCTGACCGAATAGGTCGGCACCGCCGGAAGTCCACAGCCGAGACGGATCTCTTCCTGGTTGACGTCGAACGCCCAGCCTTGACCGACGAGGAAGAACGTACCGGCATCGCACGCACCCTGGATCGCCGGTCCGACTTCGAATAGCTTTGCGTCGTAGTAGTCGAACTGGATCTGGCGACCGTTGATACCGCCCAGGTCGTTGCACGCCGTGACGAACGCCTTCATCGCATCGGTCATCTCGTGGTTGAGACCCGGCGACCCCGCGTAGCCGGCGTCGTCGCCACCGGCGATTCGGACGGAATCGGCGGT
>JANOEM010000329.1:0-2252 GCA_031413195.1 Actinomycetes bacterium | reverse complement strand
CGACGCCGGAATGTACGACGCGATCCTCGAAGATCTTCATGCGCAGAGCCTGTACTTGCTTCATCGTAAGTTCCGACCGTTGCGTTGGGCATATCTTCTGTTGCTCATCGGTTTCGCAGCTGGCGGCATCGTGCAGGGCATCGCAACCCTCTTGCGCTGAAGGCGGCGCGTCAATCCAGATCGCGGATCCACGCCTCGGCAGCGTTGTATGCATCGAGGCTCGACTCTCCAACCGTCGCGCTGGCCTCGAAGACCCTGACGTCCCCGGCTTCTTCGACGGTCCGGTTCCGGCGGAGCTGAGTGTGGGTCACCGCATCCACGCCGCTGAGGTAGAGCCTTCCCCCGACGGAATTCAGACGCTGCGCGTAGTCGGACAACACGGTGAACGAAGTCGCCCCGAGCATTGCCCGGCCGCGCAGGCGGATGACCACCGCCGGGTTCTCCGCCGAGGCAGGGTCGGGAAGATGGGCCTGAAGTGTCTTGGCGCCTGCGTAGTAGAGGCTTCCGTAGATGTCCAGCAAAACTACCCGGCGCGACTCGAGGTGCGCCGGTGCCGGCCGCTCTTCGAAGCGTCCCTGGACGTCCGGGACGAGCTCGACCAACTTCAGGTCGAGCGCCTCTTGGTTGACCTGCATCAACAGCGCCACGGCCACCCCGACCCCCACTGCCGCTGCGACCGGCAGGAACAGGGTTGCCGTGAACGTGGTGATGACGCCGATCTGGGAGTTGCGGCCGGTACGCATGATTGCCCGCAGGGCACCGGTGCGTAACGACCCCACCGCAGCGACGATCAGCACAGCGGCCAAGGTGGCCATCACAACGCTGCCGACGACGCCGGAGAAGAAGACGATGATGACGGCCATCCACAACCCGGAGAAGATCGCGGCCCATCTGCCGCTGGCACCGGCCGACGCGTTCAACGCGGTCTGGCCGACGGAGCCGCCGACAGGCTGTCCCTGGAACAGACCGGACACGACGTTGCCGACCCCTTGAGCGACGAAATCCTCGTTCGCGTTCGAGCGGGAGTTGTCGGGGTTCGGCGCGGCTTCGCTCACCCCGGCACCTTGGATGAGCACCAGCGCGGCAATGGCAAATGCTCCGATCAAGACGTTGAAGGACAAGTCACGGAGATGGGGGAGAACCGGGAGGGGGAGGCCGTTGGGGATCTTGCCGACGTCGCTCACCCGGAGCACGTTGTCCCAATCCAGGAGCACGACGATGACCGTTGGAATGACGAGCGCGATCAGAGCCGAGTATGCCGAGAGTCGAGTCCGGTTGAGCACGACGAGAAGCACGAGAGCGACCGCTCCCGCGACGGTTGTTGCCGGATCGATCGAACTGGGATTGGTGATCAGATCCCAAGCCCTTGCCAACGGAAACGGACCCGAAACTTCTGCCCCGAAGAAATCTCCGAGCTGTCCGAACACGATGTTGGCCGCTACCCCGGACAGAAAGCCGATCATCACCGAGTGCGGCACGAACCGCGTGTATCGACCCAGGTGGAACGCGCCGGCGAGGATCATCAGCGTGCCGGCAAGGATCGTGAGGAGGAACAGAACCCGAGATCGGTCGGCACTCGGAATGTTGCTGATCGCAGAGCCCGCTGCGAGAGCTGCAGCGCTGGTTGTTGTGATCACCATCAGCCGGGTGCTCGACGTGAGTCCCCCTGCGACCGGACCGAACAGGCTCGCGTACAGGCCGTGCACCGGGTTGACGCCGGTCAATACGCTGGAGGCCATGCCGTCGGGGACACTGCTGATGGCACCCGGAACACCGGCGACCATTTCGGAACGCAACGTCCCACGGGCCGGGGCGCGACTCGCTACCCAACGACGTGCCGAACGGCGAAAGGTTGAGAATCGAGCAGTCATCTGGTGGACGACTCTAGGACCTTGCCGACTGAGGCGGGTCAGCGGCTTCATGTTCACCGGTGTTTGACGAGTGTGTAATTCTTGGCCCGAGGTCCTTCTCGGACCGAACGCCAAAGGACGATGCTCATGAATGAATCGCTCGCGATACTGCCGTCGTGGAGGCCAGGTGCCACCCGCGATTCAGTCTTGGCGTTCCTTGCGGCCGCGGAGTCGATCCCGGTCGTCCAGCGGGTCGCCGCGTTCGACAACGACGGAACGTTGTGGTGCGAGCGTCCCACGTTCGTTCAGTTCGACTTCTTCGCCGATGCTCTCGGCGTCGCTGCAGCGACAAACCCTGCGCTTCTCGATCGGCCTGAGTTCGCAGCCGTGCTCGCAGGAGAT
>JANOEM010000328.1:0-4021 GCA_031413195.1 Actinomycetes bacterium | reverse complement strand
GTACCGTGGGCCGTGCTGGCGCTCGGAATCTTCGAGCACGGAATGAATTTCGAGTCGGAAGGCCGGTGCCGCTCTACATTGCCGGAGCGGCTGGAACCGTGGTGCTGTTGCTCGTAGCAAGCCAGTCGATCGATGCAGTTGTTGCCGATCGCCATCTTCGCGTCGGGGTCGATTCGGAGAACGAGTCCGATGTCGACGGCGCCCGATCGGCGTACGAGGCTGCCCGGCGCAGCTCTCCCGACTCGGCGCTGTACAACGAGGTCCTAGCGCGTTTCTACCTTCGAGTGAATCGACCTGAACTGGCGGAAGCCGCGGCCGGCCGAGGGGTGTCACTGGACCGAACCGATCCGTACATGATCGAACTCCGGGCTCGCGCTCTGACGGCGATCTCGCTCGCGAACAACGAGCAGTCCTCGGCGCGGTCGGCGCAGGCGCTGCTCGAACCGTTGATCGAAACATCTCCGAACGACGGCAGCCTTCATCTCGAATTGGGAACGGCACTTGCCGTGCAGGAACGCTACGAGGATGCCGAGTCGGAGTATCGCAAGGCCACGCAGTTGATCCCCGCCCGATGCGAGGCGTACCGCAACCTTGCCTTGATGGAAGAGCGCAACGGCGACTCGTCGGCGGCTCATCTTGAGTTCCAACGGGCGCTGTTCTGTGACCCGAACGACAGAGTCGCCGCCGCTGGTGCGATCCGGACCGAGGAGTCCGGCTGACCCGAGCCGACTCGGTTGCAAGGGTCGTAAGTGAGTCTGATACCTTGGGCAAAATGCTCGGGACAAGGCGGGGGAACATCTCATGGCGCAGGGCAGGCGGATCTACGCAGTCGTATTGATGGCAGCGGCATCACTGACGTACGTTGCGGCCGCTTCGGCGCCGAACGCGTCGGCCGTAGCGCCGGTGCCGGTCATTGTTGGTGGGGTCGGCATCCCGACCAACTTGTCGCAGATCGTGTCGCCTGGATCCGACATCGCGACCGATGCCGCTGGCAACATCTACTTTTCCTACACCACGACTGGGGGCGGCCCGAGGATCTACCGGGCCAACTCGGCAGGTGTGATGACCGTGTACGTCGGTAACGGGTCGTACGACCCCGTCGGCGCAGGCGATGGGAGCCAAGCTCTCAGTGTTGGTCTTTCGCGCCCATCAGCTTTGACGATCGACCCGTCGGGCAACCTCTACTTCGTCGACAATTACCGGATTCGGAAAGTCACGGCCGGGACCGGAGTCATCTCGACGGTTGCCGGCAACGGCACGGTGGGTGTGGCCGGTAGTAGTAACGGTAGCATTGCGACCACGGTCGGCATAGGTTCGGATGTCTACGACATTGCGGTCGATTCCCTAGGTAACATCTTCTTCACCGAGGGAGCAGCCCAATACTTCCCGGGTGGAAGTGGTTTCGTCCGCAAGGTTGCGTCGGCAGGGAGTCTTCTCTCTACCGTCGCAGGTGCACCAGGTTTTTCATTCTCCTGCGCCGGGCTCTCCGGACCGGCGATCGACGTTCGCTACACCTACCTCTCTCAACTCGCAGTGGATACGAGTAACAACCTCATTCTTTCAGTGTCGTGCAGCCCTTTCAGCTCGGCCCCAGAGCGAATCCTTCGAATCACTCCGTCTGGCCTTTCGAGCGTCCTGGCAGGAGGCGGGTTGTCATCGATTGCGGGTGGGCTCGCGGCGACAACCGTTCGCATTGGTCTAGTTGACGGTCCCGAAGTCGGTCCGTCGGGAGAGATCTACTTCGCTGAACGGAATGCGCTATATAGGATCACCGGCGCTGGTGGTCTGATCGACAAGCTGGCTGGCAGCACAGCGAGTGCATCGTGCCAGTTTTCCGATGGCACGACTTCTGCAAACTCCTGTCTGTCGTCATTCGTCCTCTTGCCAGCCGGTGCCGTCGGTCTTTCGACCACTGTTGACGCTCATTTCCCCTATGGAGTCCTCGCGAATGGGGTTCTCGACGTGAAGACGCAGCCCGTCGACGCAGCCGACGGTTCAGTAGCTCTGGAGTCGACGCTCCCCTTCATTGCGAGCCTTGCTGTTGCACCCGACGGAACCGTCTTTTATGGGAGTGGAACGTCGGCAAACGTCCGCTCGATCACTACTGGTGGCCTGCTCGGAACGAAGGCTGGAAACGGTACCTACGGTGCCCCGGTCTTCGGGGGACCGGCCACTTCGACGAGCGTTGCGTCCGTGACCTCGATGGATACCGACGCGGCCGGCAACCTGTTGTTGGCCGACCAGTTGTACCGCGGCATCGTGCGTGTCACGCCTGCTGGTGTGCTCGAACTCGTCGCAGGGGATGGTACCTACGGGGCAGATATTGATGGCGTGGCCGCATCGAACTCGCCGATCAATGCCTGGGGAGTTGCCGCCGGTCTAAACAACGAGGTGTACTTCACAGGAACCGAGTATCAAGTGTGCGCCCCGCCGCTTACCTTCGTTTGCTACGGGTCGAACGTTCGCAAGATTAGCGATGGTGGCATTGTGTCAACCGTTCTTGCGTGGCAACCGAGACTCTTGCTCACCGATTTGGCTGTCTCGCCGACCGGTTCGGTCGTTCTGGTTCCGTCGACTGGACCCGAACTGCTCCGGCTGAATCCGAACACGGGAGCGAGAACGTCGATTCCGCTCCCGGACTGGAGCGGATTCGGGGCGATCGCGATCGACTCCGCGGGAACGATGTTTGTTGCCGACAAAAGTTCGTTGTGGCGAATCACCGCTAACGACCTCGTGAGTAACGTCGCGGCCCTCGGGGACCCGGCCCACCGAAACTACGACGCCTTCGCCGGTCAGGTTGACATCGACGCCGCCGGTAACGTATTCGTGCTTTCGGGCGATCGCGTGTTGAAGTTCCCCGGGCTAGCGGCTTCAGTTGGCACAGTGGTCACGATCGCTGACGACGACGACGCAACCACCGTGTCGGGATCGCCCGTCGCTATCGACGTTAGAGCCAACGACGCGATCACGGTCGGAAGCCTTGGTGTTCCTAGCGTTACGGTCCAACCTCCCGTCGGGTCTGGCTCGGCGACCGTCCTCGGAGACGGAACGATTCAGTACACGCCAGGTGCGGCCGTCGGTGATGTCACCTTCGTTTACTCGGTGTGCGGAGCAGTGCAGACCACCGTGTGCGATACCGCGACGGTCCATGTCGATGTGTTCTCCACCCTCCCCACGGTGACGGGCAACAGCGACTCAAGTAGTGCGCAGACGGGCATCCCGATCGAGATTGATGTCCGCAGCAACGACACCGCCACCTCGGGTTCCCTTGCAAACCCCTCCATCGTCGTCGGCCCGAGTAAGGGGACGGCAACGGTTCTCGCGTCCGGCAGGATCCGATACAGCGCCGACGCGAACGCGACTGCCGGTAGCGATTCGATGACGTACTCGGTGTGTTCGGCTGAGTTTCCGACCGTGTGCGACAACGCAACGACCGTTTCGATCACGGTGACCTTGTCGCCGCTCGTCGTCGTGGCACGACAGGATGTCGTGTCGGTCGACAACAACACTTCGGTCCTGGTCGATGTTCGATCCAACGACACCGTCAATCGAGGCACGCTCGATCCGCCAACGGTGGTGGGTGCGCCGTCGCATGGAACTGCCGTTCCTGAAAGTGGCCAGATCAGATACACGCCGACCGGTGGTTACACCGGAAGCGACTTGGTCAACTACAAGGTTTGCGCTCAGGGCAGCACGACAGCCTGCGCATCGGGGTTCATCCTTGTCACTGTCACTGCGCCTGCTGCGGTCGTGACGGCCGCCGATGATTCCACCAGCGTGTTGGCCGGGGCATTCGTCGACCTGAACGTTCGCGGCAACGACACCGTCAACAGCGGAGCACTATCGACGCCGACTGTCACGATCGCGCCGACCAAGGGCACGACAACCGTCCTGGCAGGTGGCGGCATTCGCTACACCGCCGGCGCGGCGTCGTCGGGGTCTGATTCGTTCGTGTACACAGTGTGCTCGACGGTGACCGCCACGACTTGCGACACGGCGACCGTATCGGTGACCATCACCC
>JANOEM010000327.1:0-1711 GCA_031413195.1 Actinomycetes bacterium | reverse complement strand
GGCCCGCAGCGCTGATCAACGTGCCCGTCGGCGTCGGCCGGCCGTCGACGTACACGAGGTTGGGTGGCGGCGAGTTGAGCACTCTGCTCAGCAGGTCGCCGACAGAGACGGACTCGTGCACGGAGGTGACCGAGATCTCGGCTTCACCCTGCGCTGTCGAGACGATCAGGTCCATATCAGCAGGCGCGGGCGTAGTGATGCTGGGGGCTCGGGGACGATCACGGGCCTCATGATGTTGTTATCGGTACGACAGGTCCACGGAATAACCTCAAAATTCAAGACAACGTCAAGTTCTGACCTTCGCGATGTGTGCAGTACCCGCACCCAGGATAGATGAGCGATAGCATCACCGGCCATGGCGGACCAGGTAGCCAGCGTATTCCACGCGTTGATCGACAATGTCGAAAGTATCGTGCGCGGCAAGGCCGAGTCGATTCGACTGGCATTGTGCTGCCTTCTCACCGAGGGCCACTTGCTGATCGACGATGTTCCCGGAACCGGCAAGACCTCGATGGCCAAGGCCATCGCCGGGTCGATCGCCGGTTCATGGAAGCGTGTGCAGTTCACGCCAGACCTGTTGCCGAGCGACGTCACCGGTGTGATGGTTTTCGATCAGCGCACTTCATCGTTCTCCTTCCGTCAGGGTCCCGTCTTCACCAACGTGCTCATCGGCGACGAGATCAACCGAGCGAGCCCGAAGACCCAGTCGGCCTTGCTCGAGGTGATGGAGGAGCGCCAGGTCACCGCCGACGGCGTTCCGCACCTGGTACCGCGCCCGTTCTTCGTCATCGCCACCCAGAACCCGCGCGACTTTCACGGAACATTTCCGTTGCCCGACGTGCAACTCGACCGATTCGCGATGAAACTGTCGCTTGGTTACGCCGATCACGCGACCGAGGTGACGGTGCTCGAGTCATACCGGCGAGAGAACCGAGATCGCGGCGTCCCGGCAGTCACCAATGCCACCCAACTCGAACAACTCATCGCATCGATCGAACAGATCGAGGTCGTGCACAGCATCAATGACTACATCGTCCGTCTCGCCAACGCCACCAGGGCCCATCCCGATCTGCGCCTCGGTGTCTCCACCCGTGGAACGCTGTCGTTGATGCGCGTGGCCAAGGCGTATGCGGCATCGGAACAGCGCGGCTACGTGACGCCCGACGACATCAAAACCCTCATCGAGCCGGTCTTCGGTCATCGCATCTCGTTGAGCTCCGAAGCCGAGTTGCGCGGCGTCCGCAGCGAGCAGGTGTTGGCGGAGATCGTCGACGACATCGCAGTACCCCGTCACCGCGAGGGATGACGACGTGCTGACACGCACCGGGCTCGGAGTGTTGATCGGCGCGATGGTGTGCGCGCTCTTCGGTTTGATCTGGAGCTACGAGGAGCTCTTCGCTCTCGCTGCAGCAGGTGCCATTGCTGTCGCCCTGGCTCTGTACACAGCTCGCAGACCAACTCGGCACACTGCGCGCCGGCGCCTGATCACAGCTCGCGTGGCGCGCGGTGAGACGGTCTATGTGCGATACCAGATCTTCAATCAGACACAGCACCGTCTCGGGTCGACACGTCTCACGGACCAATTCCAAGGTCTGCAACAGTCGTTCAATGTGCCCACACTGCCGCGCATGACACGTCACGAGGTCGACGCGCAGTTCGCAACTCGTCGCCGCGGCATCTTCCCCATCGGACCTCTGTCGTTCGAACGCAC
>JANOEM010000326.1:0-3851 GCA_031413195.1 Actinomycetes bacterium | reverse complement strand
TTCGGGTCGCCCGTGATGGTGTCGTTGTCTGTCGTATCCGGCGCAGGGTCGGGTACTTCTACTTCCGCAATAAGGTCCAGCCCATGCAGCTGCATCGAGTTCCATCAGCGTCCAGAGTTCGTTCGACTTTCTCGCAACTTGGGCCTCATGGCCGTTGTAGGAGTGCAACTCACGGAACCGGTCACGGAACTCGTCCTTGCTCTCGAACAAGGAGAGATCACCAACGTCATCCCAGCCGACGCAGATGTACCCGCCCGCAAGGCAGTCGTCCCATTGCGCTGCTCGCTCGCCCGGGGCGATCTTCACGACTCGAACAGCGTTGCGCGGATCGGCCCAGTGGTAGAGAAAGTAACCGAGCTCCTGGCTACTCAGCTCGGCCAATTCGGGCAGTTCCTTCAACGCTCGCAATAGCTGTCGGTTCGTCTCAGTGGTCGACCACGCGGACGCCGGCTTGCCCAGCACGCGCAAGTAGTGCTGCATGTGCGTCTTCGAGCACACCGGCACAAACTGGTCGGGGAAGTACATGTAGAGCGCTTTGGTTCGCAGCGCCGCCGCCCCGTGCAGTGCGGTGAGCTCGGAGATCTCGTCGAAGCGACCCTCCGACGCGAGTTGAAACGCCTGGGCGAACGCATCTCGAACTGACTTCCACGCATCCTCAACCGACCCGTACTCCTTGGGGTACCGCCACGAGCCGTCGCTCGACTTGAAGATCAGGTGTTTCGACGACGAACCGCCACTCATGCTCGCCACGTCTCTGGTGTGGAACTCCAACCACCAGCACACCGTGCCGCCGTCGACTGTCTGCCCGAGGGCGTACGAGGTCAGATCGAGATCTGGCCACGCATCGATCGGGAACTGCTCTACGAACTGCTGGCGCAGTGCTTCAGCGTTTGCTGTCCGCGCTGCCACCGCTTCGCGATCCCAGGATGCAAGCGCCACAGCGATCGACTTCCGTACCTCGATCATTCCGGACCCACCGTCGTCCTCGATCAAATCCGGACCCTCCTGCGCTCTGGTTCCGCCTCAGCGTGAGGCTCGAACCTCGCTCCTCTCTCGCGAACGTACTCGGCAGCGACCGACACCGTCCCACGACGGGGAAGGGCGCTATGCAAACAGGCGAGAAATCGTCCAAACGAGCCCCGTCCGTGGCACTATCCCGTCGAGACATCAGCCGTTCGCGCGATTGTTTCCTCGTGGAACTCGGCTTGAGCATCGCTGGTGTGGTGATCACTGCCCTGATCGGTATCGGCGGTCTATGGCTTCGTCAACGCGAGATCGCTGACGGCGAGTCTCGACGCATACTTCGCGATCTGGAGATCGTCGACGCCCTGCCCGAAACGAGTGCCGCTCGATCCAATCTGCTGGCGCTGGTCGACGCAGCGGTTATGGCGATGATTCTCAACCGAGCGACGAAGCGTCGCAACGGCGGGACCATCGCGATCGGCGTGTTCTTCATGCTGCTTTCGGCGTTGCTGCTGGCAGGAATCAGCCAGGGTGGATGGTGGTGGTTTGCCGTCGTCCCGTTGGTGTTCACGGCGACGTTTGCGCTCTACGGAACGATCGAAGGTTCGATCAAGGGCGAACGTGACGCACGCGGGAATCTGGTCTCAAAGCGAGCGCGGCACACCGCCGAACTAGCTGGCGAAACAATCCCGCAAAGTGTCCCGGACGAATGACCCCAATGCCAGGAGACGTTGATTCGTTCGGAGTTCCGGCGAACACCTTTGGGTGGACCGTCGATGAGCGGTTCTACGGCGCTGTCGGCCGAGTTGTGATCTCCGCCGCGTTGGTCGAGCACGCGTTCGCCGACGTGGTCGCATTCGTTGCGGTGGTGTCTCCGCTGCGGCCGGATCAATTGACGCATATCGAGTGGGTGCCGCGCGAGCCGATCACCGCAGAATCGGATAGCTGATCGTTGCTCGGACGGACATCGATGCAACAGATCACGGCGACCAGTTAGCTCGGCAATGGAGCCCTGTACTCACAATCGGGAGTCGGACACGCGAAGAGAGGCACCAGAGTGCGCCCCGATGCCCCTCCAATCTCGGTGGGCGAATCGACATACACGCGGTCGACTTCGACCAGTTCAACATCACCTGGACAGGTTGGGCAGCTCGGGATCATGGGCCGAGTCTCCTGACGATCGGCGCCGCGGGTCAAGCATTGGTCGAAAAGTCATACCTGAGCGATGCACTGAGGGCAGGACACTCGTCGGGCCGATCACGCCGTCGCATCATTGGCAGGCTTGCATTCGACGCCGATTGCCACGGCGAACTCGGCCAACCCGCACGAGCCGATCGTGTGGGCAATGGTCGCCGATCGTCGCAGCAACACTCGCGCCAACCCACGCGATCAGGCACGCGTCGCGCTAACGGACTTTCGAGCGCCTGTTCGCCGTCACGCATGACGCCCGCGTCTGCCCGCGAATTTCCCGCGTGGCGGTTCGTACGGGTGGGTGCTACTACGTCCGAGGGTCCGTATACGTGCGGCCTCGTCCAGTTCGATCCGCTCTCTACCACGTGAGAGGAGCGGAAGGTCAATGGACGCCGGTGCCGACCGAGGTGCATGCCAGACCGCGATGGGGTCACGATGGGTTCGGCCGTCACGACTCGCCCGGTCCCGCAGACTCCCTCCCCGCACAAAACGCCTGGACGCCAGGCCCGCCGAATCCTGCCAACACCCGCCGAATCGCACCAGTTCGAATTCCCAAGCTGATGTCGATCAGGCTCCGAGCGCCCGGGTCACCTGGCTGGTGAGCAGCGGCGGATCGCTGTCGACCCAGTGCGAGTAGCGGGCAAGCGTGAACGCCGTTGACTCGTGACCGAGCAGCCCGCTCACTGTCTGCGGGGCGACGTTCTGCGACAGCAGGCGCGTGGCGAAGGTGTGGCGCAGCGTGTGCGGCGTCCAGTTGATTTCGCCAAGCATGTCCGTCAGTCGGGGGCGCAGCTGCCGGCGGATCGCTTGGGTGAACGTCTCGGGATCGGGAAGCCCCCCGGCTCGTCCGGTGAAGAGCAGCCCGCTGATCGGCACCACTCCATGATGCTGTCGGTAGCGCTTCACTGCAGCAAGTGTGCGGTCCGGAATGACGACAGTCCGGCGTGACCGCTTCGTCTTGAGCCGTTTGTCGACGAGCACACCTGACTCGAGACTGATCCCGGTGTTGACCGTCAACCGATTGGTTGCCTCGTCGATCATCGTCGTCTTCACCGCAAGGATCTCGCCTCGCCGGAGTCCACAGTCGAGGCCGATGAGAACTGGCAGTGCCCAAGGTTCATCCTCGATGTGTTCCAAACACCACGCTGCTAAGGAGTCGGCCTGCGTCGGGGTGAACACGACCAGTTCGTCGTCACCGTCATCGCGCGGACGAGCGATGAACTCTGCATCACGTACCGGGTTCGATCGCAGCAGATCATCGTTCACGGCCGAGCGCATCGCCGTTGACAGTGTCGACATGATGTTCCGAATCGTCTTCGGCGAGAGCGTCCTCGCAGTGCGGCCCGACGCGGCGAACCTCACCATGCCACCGCCTTGTCGACCGAGCGCTGCACCGGCCCTGTGCACCCTTCCCGTAGAGTCGAGCCGCTCGGCAATCGCGGACACATGGCTCGGTCGCAGCTCACCCAGCTTGATCCCTGCGAGGTTCGGAGCAAGGTGCAATCGGACGTGGCGCTCGACGATCTCCGCCGACGAGTGACGGTCACGGGCCCGGAGTTGCTCGGCTCGCAGTGCTGCCCACTCGGTGATCCATTCACCGGCGTCAACCGTCTGACGATGTGTCGCGAGGATCGGGGACGCACGAGTTGCGTCACGTTTCGTCTCGAATGGACCCTCGTACCACTGGCGCCGTTCGC
>JANOEM010000325.1:0-5027 GCA_031413195.1 Actinomycetes bacterium | reverse complement strand
TCAAGGATGAAATCAAATTGCGCTCTGTACGTAACCTGGTCCAGAGCCGTACATTCTCTGAAATGCTGAAGAGCACGCTCAATGCTTATCACAACCGCGCTATTGCCACTCAAGACGTAATTGAAGAGTTGATCAAGTTGGCTAAAGAGATGGATGCTGCAACGAAACGCGGTGTAGACCTCGGCTTGAATGAAGACGAGGTTGCTTTCTACGATGCACTGGCAGCGAATGAAAGTGCAGTAAAGGCGATGGGGAATGATGAGTTAAAAGTCATTGCCGCTGAACTGGTAACCCAAGTTCGCAAAAGCATAACCATAGACTGGGCTGTCCGCGAAAGTGCACGTGCCAGAATTAAGGTTATGGTGAAGCGCATCCTCAAAAAACATGGCTTTCCACCTGATTTGCAGGAGGAAGCGACCAAGACGGTGTTGGCACAGGCAGAGTTGTTGTCGGCGTTTTGGGTGGAGGCATAGACATTGCAAGATAAAATCAGTGTATAGATTTTCAATAAGCAGACGCTCGCAGCAAACGGAATCAGGTAATCTGCGAGCGGCGGCCATCCGGGCGACGTGTTCGTGCAACGCGACCAGGACATCGTCGGAACCGGCGAGCGAACGGATGTCGGTCGGCAAGAACCATCCGAGTGCCGCCGCTCGGACAACAGGTGCATCGTGGGGTTGGGCAAGCGCGGCGAGGAGCAATCTCCACTGCCCCGCGGCGGGTGTCTGCATCACAGAACCTGTTCGGGTTCGCACCGCGGGGATGCCGGCCCTGCGCAAAGCTTCGGCGACGTTGTTGGCTTCCGCATGCGAAGGGACGAGCACGGCAATGTCGCCGGGCCGAACGGCGTTGTCGTGACCGTCGACGTCACCGTCGCCCGGGCTGATGAAACCGTTGTCGAGCAGATCGATGATACGCCGGGTGAGATCGGCGAGCACGAGAGTCCGCACCAGTGGCATCGACAGGTCCCGCTGTTGCCCAGCGCGCAGGGCAGGGTCCAAGGGTGCAACGCGCAGTTGGATCGCGGCTGAAGTCCGCGACGTTGGTCCGATGGTTGGTGATCGATCGCCGAGAGCGCTGTCCGGCGCTGACGACCGAGCTCGGACCGGCGCGAAACGGATCCGCGGGTCTCCGAGGCTGGCTCCATCGAGCAGCCTTTCGAGACCGGCGAGCACGCGCCGGTCCGAGCGATGATTGGTGTCGAGCGTCAGGACGGATTGACGGTCGACGGCATCGAGATAGGCATGCACGTCGGCTCCGCGGAATCGATAGATGGCCTGCTTGGGATCGCCGACGGTGATCAGGGTCTTACTTGCAAAGGCTCGTTGAAAAACGTCCCACTGCACGCGATCGGTGTCCTGGAACTCGTCGACGAGTACGACGGTGGAACGCTGCGCGAGTTGGGCTGCGATCGCGTGGCCTGTGCGGGGGTCTGCGAGCGCATCGCGAACACCCGAGATGAGCGAGTCGTATCCGATCTCGTTGCGCAGGATCTGGCGAGCTGACACCTGTTCGAATGCGGATCGAGTGAGCTGAATCCAGCGCGCAGCCATCTCGTCCATGGCTGTTGGCTGCCCGTCTCCCACGATCAGACGACCGGACGAGTCGAACGACGACGGTGGGGCGTGCACGACTCCGGGGTTGGTCAGCAGGGTCGTGACGTTGGCGATCAATTGGGCTTCGGCTTGAGCTGGGGTGGTGACCTTTCGCTCCGAACCCCTCGGCGAGTTCAGCAGGCTCGGCTGGTCGGCGAGTTCGGTGACGATGATGTCTCGGCAGACCTCGGCCACGATGTCGTGGGTGTTCTCGACGAGCATGGCATCCGGGTCGATCGCGGCCCGGACTCCGAGCTGGACCAGTGCTTGTTGGCAATAGCCATGGATCGTGGTGATCGTGAGCTCGTCGAAGTGATTGACCGCACCGGCGAGTCGCTGCAGCCGGCTGGACTGTTCGGCAGGACTCTCGGGCGAAGCGAGCAGCACCGACATCCACGGATGACCATCGGGCACCGTGTTCGTGGTGACCGCGTGAAGGGCACGGAGCAGGACGTCACGCGTTCGGTCGCGCAGGTCGTTCGCCGCTGCCCGTGTGAACGTGACGACCAGGAACTGGTCGACGGCAACGCCCGCCTCGGCGATGTACCGAACGATCAGCGCTGTCAACGAGTACGTCTTGCCCGTGCCGGCGCTCGCCTCGATCACGGTGCGGCCCAGCGGGAGGGCGGCGGTCAGGTCGAACGGTGCGCGGCTCGTCATGGTCGCTCGACCTCCGAGGAATCGGGGGAATCGGGGGAATCGGAGGATTCAGGGGAATCGGTCGCGGGCGGGATGAAGGCATGGAACGAGTGCCAAAACGAATCGGCAAGTGCCTGCGCTCGTCCGCACGGCACGGGACTCGCCGCCGCTGCCGAAGCAATGAATCGGGCCTCGTCGACGGTGCGCAACGGGATGGTCAGAATGTCGTCGGCCGTGTACTGCCCCCACAGGAACTGGGCGTCGACGTTGAGAATGTCGCGACTGAACTCCTCGTCGTCGATCGTTCGGATCTCGAAGAGGGTTCGCGACGACTTCTCGAAGAATGGGATCGGTTCACGGAGCGCGCGGAGATGGAACGCAAGGGCCGTCTGCAGAAAGTCGACGGCGATGGAGGCGCGTGACGGCGAGTCGACCGGAACAAGCCTGCTGACGGTGGCTCGGCGCCCTCCGCTCGAAGGACGGTTGACGACGACTGCCTCCCACGGGTGCTGGGGCTCGGTTGCGACCAGCGCAGCGAGCTCGATCGCAGCCGAGACGATCGGTCGTTGGCCGGGCCGGACGAACGAAACCCGGATCAGGCGGTGGGTGTCGAGCCCGGTGATCAGCTCGTCGATGAGAATCGGGCTCTCAACCGACTCGGGTATCGGGACGTGCAATGCGATCGGGAACGATCGAGATGCGGACAGGAGCCGGCGGACGTCGCTCACCCCTTCGCCGCCGGCGAGCACGATGTCGACCTCGCTGACGGCTTCGTCGAGGACCGCGTCGGCCAGAGATCTGGGGGGAAGCGAGCCGCCTTGGCGGTGCGCCTGTCTCCAGTTCTGGATGCCTGCTTCGTCGATGCCGTGCCGATGCAACTCGAGCAATTCGTTGCCCAACTGGTACTGGTCGAGGCCGACGAAGCGGATCGGGATGCTGATCTCGGCCTCGTCTGGTTCTCGTGGCAACCGTGCGTCGATGCGCTGCCGGAGAAAGGTCGTCGCCGGCCTCGTGCACGACCGGGCAAGATCTGCGAGCGTGATCGACTCGGGGATGCTCGGTTCGAGCAGGGGTAACGGTTCCGTTGCGGGCACGGCGGTGCGTCGGGCCGTCGCGGCACGGAGCATCGCGGAGTCGAACGAGAAGGGTTGACCTTCTTCGAAGCCCGCCGGACCGGCCGAGCCGGGGGACGAGACGAAGTTCCGCTCGTCGTAAGCTTGGCGTGGGTGACGGATCACGATGCCGCTTCCCGGGCCGCTTCCCGGGCCGTTTCCCGGGCCGCCTCCCGGGCCGGCGCCGGCGCCGATCACGTCGAGCAGCTCCGTGAGTTGGACGGGGAACGGAAGCTTGCGGTTGGTCGTGATGTCGCTGCCATCGCACGTGATGATGAGATGCTCCTCGGCCGCCATCAACGCGTCGAGCAGGATGTGGCGCCCGTCGGCTCGACGGTCGCGCTCGCCCACGCACGGTCGCAAACCCAAGATGTCGTCACCGTCGAAGCTGCCCCACCGGATGGATGCCTCGTCGAAGCCAAGCAGGCAGATCACCCGAGCCGGCACGGTTCGTACCGGCACCAGCGAAGTGATGGTGATCGCCCCGGATCGCAACGTCATTCGCCCGCGGTCGTCGGTGAGCACGCCCGACAGCACGGTCCGTGCGTCAGCGAAGGAGAGCGGGACCTGGACTGGACCGGCATTGTCCCGAACGGCGTTCATGCCGGCGATGATCTCTGCGATCTGCCATTCATCGTCTGGCCGGACGGAGAAGAATTCGCTGACGAATCCGAGCAGGATCTCGACCCAACGCGCGATGCCGTGGTCTGCGGCACAATCGCTGCGGGCCTGGCTGAGCCGGCTGACGAGATCGGCGAGGCTACCCGCAGTCGCGAACGCAGTCGCATCGACGTCGTCGAACGGCACGATCCCGTCGGGCCCGATTCTGGGCGACGGCGCAGGCATCGCGGCTCCGAGAAGAAGCCGATCCAGAGTCGCAGACCACGTGCCCCCGGTGATCTGATCGGGAACCCACTGGGCTCGATGGGTCTTGTCGAGGCCCCAGGTCGTTCCCAGATCATTGATCCATCGATTGATCCGAGCGGTGTCGTCGAGGTCGAGTCCGAGGCGTCGCTGGACCGGGTCGATCATGATCAGTTGGATCAGGTCGGGCCCCGTGCACCTGCCGGCGACTGTTGTGAGCAATGCAGCCAGGGCCGTTGCGATCGGGTTGGCGGCACCCAGCGAGAGGTCGCTGACGCGCACGGGGATCGGGGACGAGCTTCGCTGGAAGACGGAAGGGATCAGCGGAGCGAAACGCCCGAGGTCCGGGCACAGGACAAGGACCTGATGGGGAGCCAACGTGGGATCGGCAGCGAACAGATGGCCGAGGGCATCGCGAAGAACCTCGATCTGACGCGTCGTGCCGTGGCAGGCGTGGACCTGGATCGAATGGTCGCGGTTGGTGTCGTCGGCAGCGTCAGGCTCTTGGTCATCGGCGATCGCGGCCTGCAGTCGTTGAAGTGTCGTACGAGCAGGAGCTGCAGGCTTTGGAGCGATGTCGCCGCCGGGGGGATTCGCGACTGCGTCGATGCCTCCGACGAGAGCAGCTGTTTCCATCGGCGGGCGCCCCCACGAGCGCAGCAGCGGGTGCCGCACCGCAGCACCCGCATCGGCGTTTGCACGGGGTACCAACCGTCCGGCCAGCTGATGGGGGCAGTTCCGCCATGCAACCGGCGACGGATGGATCAGGTGGAGGTAGATGTCCCGAACCTGTGCGAGCGCCTGCAGGAGGGCGAGC
>JANOEM010000324.1:0-10298 GCA_031413195.1 Actinomycetes bacterium | reverse complement strand
GAGCGGAGCGACCTCGAGATCGAAGCGATCGACGTGATCGACCAGCGACTCTCGATCCGGGGAACCACCACCTCCACGGTGTCGCAGATCGCGTTCGACCATCGCATCCAGCTGGTCGAGATCAGCGAGACCTCCCGCTCGCTCGAGGAGATCCTGCTCGACATGACCGGTGCCACCGCCGAGTACGCATCCGCGTGAGCCCCCACCCCCACCCGCACCCGCAACAACCACTCGAGAAACCCATCACCATCACCATGACCATCACCACGCCATCCATCACGTCATCGGCAACACCCGACCCGCTGCCGTTGCCGGACCGATCAGTCGGCGAACGTGATCGACGCGACGACGTCGCCTCGATCCCCACCGCGCTGCGGAGCGAGTGGATCAAGCTCACGACGCTGCGGTCGAACGTCACGATCCTCGCGCTGACACCGATCATCGGTGTGCTCCTGTCGTGGATCCTCGCCGTGTTCGTCGAGATCGACCCGGACACGAACAAGCCCTTCAACATCGCCGAGACGTTCGTCTTCTCGACATGGTTCACCACCGTGCTGGCCGCCATCGCCGGCATCTTGATGTTCACGTCGGAGGTGCAGCACGGCACGATGGCGACGGTCCTGACCGCGCAACCCGCGAGATGGGTCACCGTCGCCGCCAAGAGCGCGATCGCAGCGTGCTTCGGGCTGGCGATGGGTGCGCTGGGGATGATCGGCGGCTTGAGCGGCGCGCTCCTCGGCGGGCTCGAAAGCGGCGACACCTCCGAGATGCCGGCCAAGGTCCTGTGGGGGCTCTTCGTCGCCGCTCTCGCACCACTTCTCGGTCTCGGGGTCGGGATGATCCTGCGCCACAGCGCTGCGGCGGTCTCGATCCTGCTCGTCTGGGTGTTCGTCGTGGAGAACCTCCTCAGAACCCTCATCCCGGCGAATGTCCACCGGTTCTTGCCGTTCAGTGCCGCCAACGGTCTGCTCGGCACCGCGACAGGAACAGACACTCCCGAAATGATCGCCGCCGACCTGAGCCGGATGCAGGATGCGTTCCTGTTCGGTGGCCACGTCGTTGCGGCGCTGGCCGTCGGGACGGTACTGCTCTATCGGCGGGACATGACCTGAGTTCGCTCGGCCGGCCGTGATGTGGCGCCAGACGAGCGCGACGTCATAACGCGGAGCGGTTGCGGGGCTCGTAGAGCATCACCTCGAGGTCACCCGGCAATACGACCGTCGTGGTGATGCCGATGGCCTCGGTGTCGCCACGCACCTCGCCGTCGGCGTCGTGCGGACGATACGTCGCAACGTCGGCTCGTTGATTCGGTCGGGCCAGGTTGATCGCGATGCCTCCGTCGTCTCTGAACCCGGCTCATTCTTCAGCGAAGTGAATGCGCTTCCGCACGGAGCTCAACGAAACGAATCCAGCGGCGCCCTTCTCTCCTGGAGCGGCGACGTGATCATCGGGGCTGGCGTCACTGACCGACCCCACCCCCATTCCCATTCCATCCCCACCCCCAATCCAAAGGACAACCATGAAACGCCACCACCGCGACCGACTCCTCGCCACCATCGGCGGCCTCGCAGTCATCGCTGCTGCCGGGTGCGCATCGACGCAACCATCGGCGCAACCATCGACGTCGGAGACCTCGACGCCTTCGCTCACCTACGCGGGGCGAGGCAGGCACGCGGTTGGATATCGCGAATTCACCACCACCGGCGCACAGGAGCAACCCCTGACGGTACGAGTGTGGTATCCCGCTGTTCGTACCGTCGCCGACGAGCGGACCGAGACGATCACGTACGTTGCGCCCAACAAGTTCGACGAACAGATCACGCCCGGCAAGGAGATCACCAGCGTCGGCCAAGCGCTCCCCGACGCTCAACCGGAACAGACCGATGAGCCGTACCCGCTCGTGGTCTTCTCCCATGGCTACTCGCTGAGCCCGATCGTCTACAGCACGCTGGTGGAGCACTTTGCATCGCAGGGCTATGTCGTTCTTGCTCCCGAACACAACGAGAGCTTCGACGGATCACTCACCGGATTCTGGGAGGAGTTGATCGACAGGCCTGTCGACATCCGTCGAACCATCGACTATGCGGAACAACTGACCAAATCCGGAGCACCGCTGGCCGGAATGATCGACCTGGACAACGTCGCCGTCGTGGGCCACTCCTACGGCGGGTACACCGCGCTCGCGGCTGGCGGCGCGCGGTTCGACTTCGCCGCCTACAAGACGCGCTGCGCGGCACTGACAGCAGATGATCCCCTCAACTTCTTCTGCGCTCCCATTCCCAACGAGTCGGACATGGCCACGCGAGCCGAACTTGACGAGGTCCCCTCCGGACTGTGGCCGTCCTTCGGAGACCCGCGAGTCAAGGCCGTCATCTCGCTGGCAGGCGACGCATACCCCTTCGATCAGCGCGGCCTCGCAGAGCTCGACGTTCCCATCATGGCGATGGGCGGAACAGTCGACGATGGCACCCCGTACACGTGGGGCGCGAAACTCACCTACGACCATGCAGGCAGCGAGAACAAGACGCTCGTCAGCTTTCCCGGCGCAGGCCACATGCTCTTCGTCGACCCGTGCGAAAACCTCCCCTGGGTCGAGAACTCCGCCTACCGCGACGGGATCTGCACCGACGCCGTCTGGGACACCCGGCCTCTCGACATCGTCACGCACTTCACCACTGCGTTCCTTCGCGACACGCTCAACGACGACCCCGAAGCTCGCGCCACCCTCGCCGGTCAGCAGCCCGATCTCGACAACGTCGAGTACAACACAACAAATCAGCCCTGACAGGCGATCAGCCACGAGATCGACGCGAGGCGCTCGGACTCGCGTCGCGTCGTTCGCGAGGCGAAATCGGCGGCGAAATGATCGTCACCTGGGCGAATCCAACGTCTGCGGCAACGAACTCTGACGAACCGACCAAAGGAAATTCTTCATGAAACCACGACGTGTCATTTCGCTCGTCCTGGCGTCGATCATCGCGATGATCGGATTCGGACTTCTTACTGGGGGAGCAAGCCTCGGTTGGGCGTACGGCACCCAACGCGATGATGCCGGCTTCTTCACAACATCCAACGAACGGTTCGAGACCGACAGCTTCGCGCTGACCTCGGGCAAGATCGACCTCGGTCAGCCGGGCCCCGATGATTGGTGGTCCGACCGCGACCTTGCGACGGTTCGGATCACAGTCGACAACGCCGACGCCCGCCCCGTGTTCGTCGGCATCGGTCCTGAATCCGACGTGGAGGCCTATCTCGCCGACATTCCACACGACCACATCACCGACGTGAACTTTCATCGATTCTCGGTCGACTACCGCCGGGAGAACGCTGGTGGGACCTCCACGCCAGCACCTCCCGCCGATCAGCCGTTCTGGGTAGCCCAAGCATCAGGCGAGGCCAGCCAACGCCTCACGTGGAACCTCGAGCCCGGCAACTGGGCGATCGTGGTGATGAACGCAGATGCGACAACCAACGTCGTCGCCGACATCGAACTCGGCGGTCAGGTCGACTCTCTCGTTCCGATCACGATCGGTCTCGTGATCGGCGGCATCGTGCTTGTCGCCATTGCACTGGCGATGATCATCGGCGGCGTAGGTCGAGCCAAGGTGGCCTCCGACACGGCTATCGCGCGGCCCATCGGAGCGGCTCTGCCTGTTGCACAACAGACACCGTTCGTCGCTTATCCGTTGCGCCTCGAGGGCCGTCTCGATCCCCACCTGAGCCGCTGGAAATGGCTGGTGAAGTGGTTCCTGGCCATCCCTCACTTCGTGGTGCTCGCGTTCCTCTGGGTCGCCTTCGTGGTTCTCACCTTCGTTGCATTCTTCGCAATCCTGTTCACGGGTCGGTATCCGCGCTCGATCTTCGAGTTCGACGTTGGCGTGTTGCGATGGACCTGGCGGGTGGCGTACTACGCGACCAACGTGCTCGGGACGGACCGCTATCCGCCCTTCACCCTCAACGCCGTCGAGTATCCAGCAAGTCTCGATGTCGCCTACCCGGAGCACTTGTCACGGGGTCTCGTGCTGGTCAAGTCATGGCTTCTCTCGATTCCGCACCTCCTCATCGTGTGGGCATTGACGGCCAGTTGGGGCACCGGCGGAAACGACGATGGGGCGCGCTTCGTGTTCAGCGGCGGGTTGCTCGGGCTGGTGCTCATGATCGCGGTGATCATCCTCCTCTTCACCGGGCGCTACCCGGTTGGGCTGTACAACCTGATCATGGGGGCGATGCGCTGGACGTACCGAGTCATCGTCTACGTCGCGCTGATGACGGACGATTACCCGCCGTTCCACCTCGACCAGGGTGGCTCGGAACCACCCGTCGACGGACGTCCCGCTCCGTTCCCGCCGCCGCAAATGCCCACGAACTCACCCAGCCCGTGAAGGCCACCGGTCGGCACCCACCACAGAAAGCAGGATGGGACTACCCGTGGGCCAGCGTTGCTTCTCACGTGTCACCTCTCGGCGTCTCCCGTGCTCAGTCTCCCGTGCTCGGAAATGAATACATTGTGGATACATGGTCCGAGCGATCAACTTTGCTGGTCATACCAGGTCAGAGCGTCGGAATGAGAGGATTTGAACCTGATGAAGCGCATGTTGCCCTATTCGGCCCTGTGTCTATCTGTCCTGCTCACAAGCGATTTTGTGGGTTCGATCGGACCGTCAGAGGTTGCCTGATCCGCCCTTGTTTCGCCTAATCCGTGACCAACGTGTGACCAACCATCGCCGATCTAGGCTGACCTCGTGGCAATTGCGATGCTCGATTACCTGAACCCCGACGAGGCCGACGCCCTGGCCAGCTTCCTAGTCGAGGTGCTCGGACTCGAGGAGGCGATTCGTTCTGCGCTGTCCACCTACTATGCCGCGCCGGAGCACCGTGAGGATTTCGAGAAGGTCTTTCTCGATCGGTTGACTCTCGGCACGGCGGTGGGGTGGAGGGCGATGACGTCAGCTCACACCACGTTTGGTCGGATGGTAAGTCTGTCTGCGTGTCGAGGACATCGAGCCCCACACCGTGGCAGCGACCAGGATTCGAGCAATGATCTCGACCTTTGACTGGTCAGCTCGAACGGTCAGCGATCGTTGACACGTTGCGCCGGCGATGAGCAGCTCGGTCAGTTCGGTCAGTTCGGTTTCCGGTAGGCGCTTGACCCGTTGGCGCGGTACTCGCGGGTTCGCCAGACTTC
Source organism: Actinomycetes bacterium (assembly GCA_031413195.1). Lineage (GTDB taxonomy): Bacteria > Actinomycetota > Acidimicrobiia > Acidimicrobiales > Ilumatobacteraceae > WLMZ01. The sequence goes on along the minus strand of JANOEM010000324.1, from coordinate 5,113 downwards.
GCGGCGACGGCCGCAATCGATGCATAGCCCGGCCTTGTTGGGTGCTGCGATGTTTTCGCACAACGGGTTGCCCCACTCGATCGCTCCACCGAGGTCGGAGCCGCCGTGGCAGGTGAGTCGTTCTTTCAATCGTTCCTCGATGACGGTCCAGCGGTCGATGATGACGCAGACTTCGGTCAGGAGGGTTGCCGCTGCTTTGCAGTGGGCTGCCGCTACCTGGTCGGGGTCGTGTGCTGTGAGGGCTGTGCGGATGTTGTTGTCGGCGGCTGCGAGGTCGCTGCGGATCTTTGCGACCTCGGCTGTCGGGCCGAGGCGTCTTCCGGAGCCGAGGCGGCGATGTACTGCTGCTTCGACGGATGACACCTTGAACGCTCCGTTCGGTGATCCGCTGGACGATCCTCCGGAGGCGACGGCGCCGAATCCGTCGGCGGTCTGGTCGGCGAGGTTGATCAGCGCAGATCCGATGTGGCAGCGGATGTATGCGAGGTGGTTGGCGAGTTTGAGTGGCCAGTCTCGGGGGAGTCGTCGATCGAGGTCGGCGCAGGTTGCTGTGAGGCGTTCGAGCTCGGGGAGTGTGGGCGGTTTGCGTTGGTGTTGGTGACGGCCGGTGGCGGTCACTGTTTGCGGCCGGCGTTCCATGCTTCGATGTGGGCGCGGTGCCAGAGCACGCAAGTTCCCTTGGAGATGAGTGGGGCGGGGAAGTCTGGGTACCGTCGCCGGTATGTGGAGATGGCTTCGCGGTGGGCGAGGCCAAGTAGCGAGGCAACTTCGCTGGCGTTGAGGAGATCCTCGTGGTCGACCTGCACGAGCCGGGATCTTATCCACAGATGTTGGCCCGTGTGTTGACGATCAGGATACTTCGGTGTATCCATATCGTACACATCAAAGTGGAGCCCGGAGCGCTGATATCGCTCCGGGCTCCGAGTCAGAACCCTGGAGGTTCCAACCATGAATACCGTAGTTACCCACCGAACCGGCGACCCTGATCGGCTCACATTCGAAGTGCTTGAACGCACCGTGCTCGGCGATCTCGTTCGCCAGATCGTGGATGCTGTCGGCGGTGATGGTGCGTTGACGTTGGCGCTCGCTCCGTCGCCGATGGCGTTCCTAGACTTGATGATCGATCAACTGTCGGCGTTCGTGGAGTCCGATCACGGGCGTGCCATCGCAGCATTCTGGCGGTCCGCCGAGATGGTGGCGACCGACGCTGTCGGCGGTGTGATGGACGAGGTCGGCAAGCCGATGTTTGTGCGCTTGGCTGTGATCTTGGATCATCTGAACACGTTGTTTTCGCACGTTGTGGAATGCGGCGAGTTGTCGGACCACGGCCGTCAGATGCTGGTGAGGGATCTGGCCGAGCTGCGGGGGTTTCCGACCAATGTCTGAGACACCGAACATCCCTGAAGAGAGCGACGTGCTCGCCCGGCTCGCCAAGATAATCGACGGCATCATCGGGCCTGTGGCCGGCGACCTTGAATTGCTGAACCCCGAACTTGACTGGCTTCTCGGACATGTCGCCGAGTTTGTGTGCACGATGGCGTCGCTTCGCGAACTTCAAGGGGACGGCCAGTATCGGGCATGGTTGCAGACCGGTCCGCACGCCGCCTTGCTGAGCCACTATCTGGCAACCCCAGGTCAACACGAACTCCCCGCCGACTTCCTGCCCGACCCCAGCGATGTGCTGTCCGAGCTGTTGATCGGTGTCGACGGTGTCGACGGGGACAGTGTGCTCGACCAGTTTCATCACATGTTCGATTCAGCCGGCGCCGATCTCTGCGACGCCTGCGGCTGCGAAGCTTCCGGCCTGGTCCGATCGGATGAGGATGGCTTCTCGTATCGGTTCTGCATGTTCCACGAAGATCATGGAGCGGACCTGCCGTGCCCGGAGTGCGGGGATCACTCGTGAACGTCTCCGAACTGCTGGCCGACGACGGTTCTCTCGATTTGTTGGACGCAGGGACGGTGCAGGCTGCCACGTGGGGGAGCTTGCACCCGTACGTGGGTCGGTATGTGCGTGGGCGTGTTGAGCGGCGTGAGATCGCCCCGATAACCGCCGATCGGATCAGGATCTCGCTCGATGCGTTCGACAGATCATTCGGGAACCGGCCCGTCAAAAACATGGGTCGTGCGGACATCGAACGGTGGATCGCTGCGCGGTCAAAGAACTCGGTAGCGACCAGGCGGGCAGAGTTCTCGGCGATCCGCGGTTTCACGAGATGGTTGCAGCTCGAGCGGATCATCAAGGGCGATCCGATGGTTTCGGTTCGGACACCGAAGCCCGCGCGACGGGTACCGCGTGCGTTGACGCATGCGGAAGTCGAACGGTTGCGTGCCGTCCTGCCGGACGCGAGGGCTCGTGCGATCGTAGCGTTGATGTTGGGTTGCGGCCTGCGTCGGATCGAGGTGATCCGGCTGCAGGTCGGGGACTGGGATCGGCATGCCCGGACGCTACAAGTGTGCGGGAAAAGCGGGCATGAACGGCATGTGCCGGTCACTGACGATGTCGCAGAAGCGCTGTCGGAATACCTCGGTGGTGCACGGTTGGGGCCGATGATCCGGTCGAACGTGAACGGTGTGACGGGCGTGTCGACGTCGCTGATGCAAAGGCTGCTGACAGGGTGGCTGACCGAGGCCGGCGTGAAACACGCGGCGCATGACGGGAAGGCCGGGCACGCTTTGCGGCACACGATCGCCTCCGAAGTTGCCGACGTCGAGCCTGATCTCCGGGTCGTGCAAGAGCTTCTCGGTCACGCGAGTTTGAGTAGCACACAGATCTACCTGAGGCACGCCGGGCTCGGCCGGATCCGCGCCGCAATGGAGACAGCGCACCCGCCAGACGATGTCAACGTGCTGGCGTTGGACACAGTGCTCCGGGCTGTCCGTGAGGCGTACAGCGTGGCTGAGGGTGCTGGTCGCCCCGAACTCGCTCAGAGCCTCCTGCGGGCCGTCACTGTGGCCACCGAGCGGGTTGCGTCATGACCGGCGTGCAGTCAGAAAACGAACCGTCACCGTTGGACCGGCGCGGAACGCTTCACCCATATGTGAATGCCTACGTGAAAGGGCGTGTCGATCGCCGCGAAATCGTGAACGCCTCGGCGCGGGCAGCGAAAATGATCCTTGGCGGTTTCGCCGAAAGTTTCGGGAACCGGCAACTCAAATTCCTCGGCCGCGCAGACGTGCTCCGGTACCAGGAGTCGATAGCTCATCTGTCGATCGGCACGCGCCGGAACCGGTTGTCGATCACAAAGGCGTTCGTCTCCTGGTTGCAGATCGAAGGCCGCATCAAGCTCGATCCCTTCGTCGGGATCAAGTTCCCGAAACCTCCACGACGTGTACCGCGGGCGTTGACCCGTGACGAATGTGACCGACTGTGGGCCGTGCTCCCGGATTCGCGGGCAAGGGCGATCGTCGCGTTGGCCCTCGGAATGGGTTTACGTCGGATCGAAATCCGCCGCTGCCAGCAATCGGATTGGGATCGGCACAAGGGCACCCTGCGCGTCCTCGGGAAGGGCGGTCACGAACGGTTGCTGCCGGTCCCTGATCACGTCGCCGGGCATCTCGCTGGCTACGTCGGGAATGTTCACGGTCCGCTGATCAGGGTCGACGCTGGTGGCCCGATCTCGGATGCGTGGATTGGACGGTTGATGCGCCAATGGATGGAAGACGCCGGCATCAAGGTCGCCGCTGGCGACGGCAAGGGGTGCCATTCGTTGCGGCACACGATCGCGAGCGAGATCGCCGACATCGAGCCGGATATCAGAGTGGTGCAGGAGATGCTCGGCCACGCATCGTTGGCGAACACCCAGATATATCTGCGCGGGGCATCATTGGGGAAAATGCGTGAGGCCATGAACGACGTCGCAGGCACCGACTGCTCGCCGGTTCCTCCGGGGCCGACCGAGGTGGCGACCGATCTGGCCGGGCAGCTCGTGCGGGCACTGACAGCGGTCCGAACCAGCTACGCAGTGTCGTTGTCGGCCACCTGGCATCCGGGGCGCGAGCAATGCTTGTCGGAGGTCGCGTATATCGAGCGATGCGTCTCGTTGGTGCTCGGTTCGGCGACGGCCTCGGCGATCCTGGCTGCTCTGACTTCCGGGGAGTCGCTCACCTCGATACCGGTGAGCGTGGCATCGTGACCGACGTCGACCAGGTGCGCCTCGCAAGTCGTCCTCGAGTTGTCCACAGCGCCGCCCACAACAAAGTCACAGGGTTGCGCTATATACAAAGTTCGAGACCCTCGAACTACAATGGTGTCGTTCCCTTGACCTGCCAATTTGTCGTTGGTAGGTCTGGTGGTGAGGCGGCCAGCCGAACCGGGGGAGCGGTGGCCCCGGTAGTTCAGAGGATAGAACAGCTTCTTCGAAATTTGCAGGTCGGGGGTTCGAGTCCCCCCTGGGGCACCCAATCGAAAACGAAGAACGGGCACCATTTGTCGTGGTGCCCGTTCCTGTTGGGCTTCGAACTTCACCCCTTCGGTTTTCACCTGCAGGTGTTCAGAGTCCAGCTTCTTCGAAGACTCCAGTGTAACTACAGCACGGTGGTGGTGACAAGGCATCATGATGCTGTCTTGGCGGTGGCCTGTGCGCCTGCGGTCGCCGACCCGAGCAGCGCTCGTCGTTCGCGTGCCGAGGTCCCGCCCCAGATTCCATGCTCGCGTCCGTCGATGCCGGCCTGACGACACTCCGAGACGACGGTGCAGGTTGCGCAGACGGCGCGGGCCGGTCGGACGTCGGCGCCGCGTTCTGGGAAGAACCATTCTGGCGGTTTCCCTTTGCATGCTGCGTCGGCGTGCCAGCGGGGTCGTTTGAGGAGTCCGAGGATCTCGTCGCCGGTGGTGCCGGGAAGGTAGGAGATTGTTCGGCGTTCCGTGCCGTGAAACGTGACCAAGTCAGACGCCGAGCATTGTCTGCTCGACGAATTCGGAACTGAACGCAGGAAGGTCGCTGGACAGCGATGCGATGAACCAGTGGTCGTCGACCAGTTCGACGAGGATCGACATGCCGGTTATGTGACCGCTATTGCGGCCTTGCTCGGCTTGGTCGGCGGCGACGAACGTGACTGCCTCGATGTCGACTGTCACGGGGCGCGGGTATGTCGAAATCCCGAGGTTGCC
>JANOEM010000323.1:0-10022 GCA_031413195.1 Actinomycetes bacterium | reverse complement strand
GCAGCCGGCCGAGTTCGCGAAGGTGACCGTGCTGCTCGCGCTCGCATCGTTTCTGAGCGAGGAGAACACCGACTCGGTCTCGTACGAACGATTCGTCGGGGCGCTCTGGTTGGGTGGCGTGCCCACCGTCTTGATCATCCTCCAACCCGACCTCGGATCGGCGTCGGTACTGGTCGCGCTGATGATGGGGCTGCTTCTCGTCGCCGGAGCGAAGGCGAAGTACATCGCGATGATCACCCTGCTCGCGCTGAGCACGGTCGGGGCGGCGGTCGTGAGTGGATTGGTGAACTCGTACCAGCTGGTGCGAATCGAAGCATGGCTCAACCCCAACTCGGGCGAGGACCGGTTGCAGAGCTTCATCTTCCAGGGCCGTAACGCGCTGCGCGCGACCGCCCTCGGGGGGATCACCGGACAGGGTTGGCTCAACGGCGACATCACCAACACCAAGGGTGACATCCCAGTCCAATGGGCCGACTTTCCGTTCAGTGCGGTGGCTGAACAGTTTGGGCTGCTCGGCTGTGCGGTGCTTCTGGGACTGTTCGCGCTGGCCCTCTTTCGGATCTGGCGAATTGCTCACCTTTCGAAGGACCTCCTCGGCACGTACATCTGCGCCGGCGTGTTCACGATGCTGCTCTGGCAGGTGTTCCAGAACGTCGCGATGACCCTCGGCCTGATGCCGATCACGGGTCTCCCGATGCCGTTCATCTCCTACGGCGGTTCGGGAATGCTCACGTTCTTCATCTTGTTCGGTCTCGTCCAGAGTGTGCACATGAGGCGAATGCGCTGACGACTTCTCGTCACCCACTTTTCTTGTCACCCACTTTTCTCGGCCCTGTGGATAACCGCACCGAGGTCGCTAGCTTGTCACATGAACAACAGGTGCCATGACCTTGGCCGGACCAGGTCGTAGTGTGTGGTGCTTCGTGTTTTCTGACACAGAATCGATGGCAAAGGCGCCGGTCGGAAGGTTTTCCGGCTTGGCTGCCGCTGCCGCAGGAAGGAAAGACGTCCATGGACGAGATGAATGAACACGTTGACGAGGTTTCTGCGCGCGCCAGCGATCACGCACCTGACCTGAGTCCGCCTGCGGATAAAGGCGCAGATCAAGGCGCGGATCAAGGCGATCCTACGGGCGAGCCTTCTGCAACTCCGGCACGAAAGCGACGTCGAGGTTCCCGGGGAGGCCGAGGCAGGGCGAAGCCCGGTGGGGGGTCCCAAGACCCCGACGACGCAGACCCCGACGACAGCGACCCCGACGACGCAGACCCCGACGACGCAGACCCCGACGACGCAGACCCCGACCTCGGACACGACGCAGACCCCGACCTCGGACACGACAGCGACGAATCGGGATCTGACGCAGTCGGTGAGGCCGGATCCTCATCAAGGTCGCAGAAGCCAGCGCGGGTTTCTCCGACACCTCGCCCGAGCCAGCCGCGCCAGCGCACGCCGAAGGCGGCACCGCCAGAGCTCCCGGAACGGATCTCGGAGGGTCGTCCCAGCGCTGAGGCGGCTGAGACGTCGTTGGTGCGGCGCCCACAGATCGGTGACACTCGGCCCGCACCCAAGGTGGCCATGGCGGCCCCGGTCCAGGTTCGCGGCGCGACTGAAACCGAGTCCGACGCTGCAGCCGCGAAACGAAAGCGGAGCCGGAACAAGACCGCAAAGACGCGGGCACCTGCCTCGCCTGCCGCCCGAACCGAGGGCCGTTCGAGTGGGTCACAACTCGATCCCGATGTCCTCGAAAAGCGCCGGGGTCGTGAACGCAACGGACGCCCGATCGGCCGATACCTGATGTGTGTACAGGTGCGTGAAAACTTAACCCAGGTCGCCGTGATGGAGGGTCGCAACCTGGTCGAGCACTACGTGAGCCGTCCGGCCGACGACGTCAGTCAGATCCACGGCAACATCTATGTCGGCAAGGTCCAAAACGTCCTGCCCGGGATGGAGGCGGCATTCGTCGACATCGCCACTCCGAAAAATGCGGTGCTGTACCGCGGCGATGTCCAGTACGACCAAGAAGACATCGTCGAGCGCGGACCGGGCGCCGGGGGAGCGGTTGGCAAGGACGCTCGGATCGAGAACATCCTTCGCGCCAAACAGCTCATCGTTTGCCAGGTCACCAAGAACCCGATCGGCCTCAAGGGTGCGCGACTCACCCAGGAGGTGTCGTTGCCGGGGCGATTCGTCGTCCTGATCCCGAACAGCAAGACCTATGGAATCTCCAAGCGCCTGCCCGACGACGTGCGCAAGCGCCTGCGCAACATCCTCGACCGGGTCAAGCCCGCCGAACACGGTCTCATCGTTCGAACTGCAGCCGAGAACGCGAGCGAGCACGAGTTGCGTGCCGACATGACTCGCTTGCTCGATCAATGGAACTCCATCGAGGCCAAGGCCAAGAAGATGCAGGGACCTGGGTTGTTGTACCGCGAGCCCGAGCTGGCCGTCCGGGTGATCCGCGAAGAGTTCAACGCCGAGTACCGCGGGGTCGTCATCGATGACAAGCGCTTGTTCGAAGAGGTCCGCGATTACATCAGCGCCTTCAATCCCGAACTTGCCGATCGAGTCGAGTTTTATGACCCCGACGACGAAGGCCTGCCGATCTACGAGCGATTTCACCTGCATGAGCAGCTGCACAAGGCCCTCGATCGCAAGGTCTGGTTGCCGTCGGGTGGCTCGCTGATCATCGAACACACCGAGGCTCTCTCGGTGATCGACGTCAACACCGGCAAGAACGTCGGTACCTCGAACAGCAACCTCGAAGCAACGGTGTTCCACAACAACCTCGAGGCTGCCGAAGAGATCGCGAGACAACTCCGGCTTCGCGACATCGGCGGAATCATCGTGATCGACTTCATCGACATGGAGATCCGCGACAACCGCCGCAAGGTGGTCGACGCGTTCCGCGAGGCGTTAGCCCGTGACAAGACTCGTACCCAGGTGTTCGACATCTCAGAGCTCGGCTTGGTCGAGATGACCCGCAAGCGAATCGGAGAGGGTTTGCTGACCAACTTCGCCGATCAGTGCCCCAACTGCGACGGGCGCGGCGTGATGGTCGATCTCGCGCTGCTCGAATGATGGCTTCAAAGCCCGTGACGCCGTTGGCGTCGGGGAACCCAACCGATAGGATCGCCACGCTATGTATGCAGTAATCGCAACCGGCGGTAAGCAGGAACGAGTGTCGCAAGGCCAGCAATTGCAGGTCGAGCTACTCGGAGCTGAAGACGGCGCCGACGTCTCTTTCACACCCATCCTCCTCGTCGACGGCGACGCCGTGCTGGCCACCCCGGCCGAACTCAAGGGCGTCTCGGTCACCGGTCGGGTGATCGGTACCGTCAAGGGGCCCAAGATCGACGGCTTCACCTACAAGCGGCGCACCAACCAGCGCAGGCGGTACGGCCATCGTCAGAAGTACTCCGTCGTCGAAATCACTTCGATCGCAAAGGGCTGAATCATGTCGAAGACAAAAGGTGGCGGATCAACCCGCAACGGTCGTGACTCCAACGCACAGCGCTTGGGCGTCAAGGAATTCGGTGGCACGGTGGTGACCGCCGGCAGCATCTTGGTGCGCCAACGGGGTACCCGTTTCCACCCCGGCAACAACGTCGGGCTTGCCAAGGACGACAGCCTGTTCGCCCTGAAGAACGGCGTCGTCGAATTCGGCGAGCGTCGGGGCCGACGGGTCATCAACGTCATCGCCGACCCGGCTGACTGAGCCGGCTGACTGGGCCGGTTGACTGAACATTCGATCGATCGCTGAACGACCCCGATGAACGGCGATCAGACCATGCGAGCTCACTCGGGCAGCCTGCCCGCCCCGGAGTTCGCAGACCCAGCGTGGGTCGTCCCGCCGCCGCTGTCGTCGGCACGGGTTGCGATCGTGACATCGGCCGCGCTGCACACCGCTGACGACGAACGCTTCTCTGCGGGCGACACCGGATTTCGGATGATTGCTCGTGACCGACGAGACCTCGTCCTCGGTCACTGGAGCCCGAACTTCGATCGCGCCGGCGTCGCTCTCGATCTGAACGTCGTCTATCCGATCGACCGTCTCGAAGAACTCGCCGAGCGAGGTGTGATTGGTTCTGTGGCTCCTCGTCACGTGTCGTTCGCGGGCAACCAGCCCGACGACGTCTCGACGATCCGGCTCGACACGGGCCCCGCAGCGGCCGCTGCACTGCGCGCCGACGGAGTCGACGTCGTTCTTCTGACACCAGTTTGACCGCTTTGCACGCGCACCGTGAGTGTGCTCGCCCATGTCTTCGAAGCAGCCGGGATTGCGACAGTCGTGCTGTCGTCGGTCAGGGAGATGGCCGCCAAGGTTGCCCCGCCGCGTGCTCTGCACTGCGAGTTCCCGCTCGGGCGGCCACTCGGTCGTCCCGGTGATCCGAAATTCCAACATGACGTCTTGGCTCGGGCCTTTGCGTTGCTGGATGCTCCAAGTGGGCCGGTCCTCGTCGACTACCCCGAAGTCATCGAGTCCGATGACACGCCGTTCGCCTGCTCGTTGCCACCGAGATTCGATCCAAACCTCGCGCCGTGCGTCGACGAAGCCCGCGGTTTACGGCGGGCGTACGACCGTGCGCTGGTGCGCCGAGGGGTCACCTCGGTTGGCCGTTCGATCGGAGCCGACGAGGTGCCCGCTGCGCTCGGAATCTTGGATGCGATCGCCAAAGGCGCCGACTGGGCGTCGACCAGATTGCCGGGTGACAACACGACGGCGCTCTGTCACGACATTTACGCCTATTACGAAGAGGCCGCAACGGAGCTGGTTGACGGCCCGATGCCCGGCGGTCGAGCCGTCGAAGCCTGGTACTTCGAACGGACCGAAGCCGGCGCGACAGTGCTCGCTGCCCGGGCTGCGATCCGTGATGCCGGGGCAAAGTTCCCGATCTGGTTCTACATGAGTCCCGGGCAACGCTGACGATCGAGTGTGAGGGTGTGCCGAGGAGGGCCTTCTCTCAGGCCAACTTCATGAACATTCGCTGCACGTCGGGCAATGAGTAGCCCTCGGCCTCGGACTCGGCGGGGTTCGCGACACACCACGTGAGACCGGCTGCGACGAGCAGGAAGCCAGCTTGGTCCAAGGCCTTACTGGCTGCCGAGATCTGGGTGACCACGTCGCGGCAGTCGCGGTCACTCGCGATCATCTGTTGGATGCCTCGCACTTGACCTTCGATCCTGCGAAGTCGGCGGGTCAGATCGGCGACCGTCTCGTCTGAAATCTCCACTGGTGGTCCCTTTCGTTCCCTCGGGAATAGTCAACACATACCCGAGGGGGCATCGCAACCAAACGCTGGAAGAATCAGGTGGCCGACCTCTCGTCGACCGGAAACGCGACGCTCGCCGACAGACCGGAGCGGTCGTCGCGGTTGTGAAGCTCGACTCGTCCGCCACCTTGTCGTGCGAGGTGATCGACGACTGCGAGGCCGATTCCGGACCCGCCGTGGGGCGAATCGGGCGCCCGCCAGAATCGGTCAAATGCCCGTGCGAGGTGCTCCGGTGTCATGCCTGGTCCTTCGTCGAGAATCTGGACGGCGGCCTCGCCGTCGACGCGGGTGGCGACAACTGCGATGTGCCCACCGATTGGGGACGCATTGAGCGCATTGTCGATGAGATTGTCGATGATCTGCTCGAGCGACGTTCGAACTCCACGAACGACGAGGTTCTGGGCTACATCGACGCTGACGTTGATGCCTCGTTCCTGAGCGAGCGGAGACCACACCTCGGCGCGGTCGCCGGCCAACGCACCGATGTCGACGAGTTCGGTCTCCGGCGGGCTGCCGTCCGCTCGGGCGATCATGAGCAGGCCCTCGACGAGCCGTTGCAGGCGCTCCGTCTCCGCTCCTGCAGCCTCGAGCCGTTCCCGAGCAGCAACTGGGTCAGCGTCGATCAGTGCAGCAGCGCGTTCGAGTTGAAGGCGGAGTGCCGTCAACGGAGTACGAAGCTGATGAGACGCGTCTCCGACGAACGCCCGCTGGCCGTCGATGAGCATTGAGATCTGTTCGGTCATCGAGTTGAAGGATCTCGCCAGGCTACGTACTTCCGGAGGACCCTCGTCGGTCGCAGCACGGGTGCTGAAGTCGCCGTCGGCAAGCCTTTCGGTGCTGCGCCGGAGTCGCCGCAGCGGCGACGTGATGTCATTGGCGATCAAGAGCGCAGCCAGTACCGCAGCCGCGAGTGAGATCAGAAAGACCGCGATCAGGCCTTTCGTCTTGCTGTTGGCTTCGGTAGCGACTTCCGCTGCCGGGTGAGTAATGCGAACGGAGCCGACAATCTGTGCGCCCGAAAGCACGGGAACGGCGACGTACAGGAGCGCCTCGCCGGCCGTGACCGAGTCCCGCTGACCGGTGGCCGGAGCGCCGGTGAGTGCCTGGGCGATCTCGGGGCGATTGCTGAAGTCGTCGCCGGGCCGATCGCTGGGGTCGGAGGCAACGACGACTCGACCTACGGCATCGGTGATGACGACTCGCGCATCTTGTCTCGTCGAGTACAGCTGGACGGTCTTGTCCAGTCCTGCCGTGGTGTCCGTCGACTCCTCGCCGGCGAGGACGTTCTCGGAAGCGCCTGCCAGGATGAAGGCGTCACGTTCGAGGCTTGCGGAGAGGCGATCTCGTTCGACGGAGCGCAGGTATGAGACCAGCGGAACGTCCTGCGCGAGTAAGACGACGGTCAGGAGACCGACGAAAGCTACCAGTAGCCGCCACTTCACGTGGGCGGCTCGAGTCGAAAGCCGACGCCTCGAACAGCTTGGATCCAACCGTGTTCACCGAGCTTCTTGCGCAGCGATGCAACGTGTGCATCTACCGTCTTGGTGGGTCCGTACCAATGGGCATCCCAGACCCCTTCGAGGATCTCGGTACGGGTGCGCACCGCTCCGATGTCGGTTGCGAGGAACGCAAGGAGGTCGAACTCCTTTGCCGTCAGCTGGATCTCGACCTCGTCGATCCGGACGCGGCGCGTGCGGCGATCGATCGAGAGGTTCGCAACGTGTTGCGTGCCCGAGTCGGGTGATGTGGGTCCGTCCATGGTCCGCCTTGAGACCGCCCGGATCCGGGCAGCGAGCTCGCGAAGGCTGAACGGTTTGGTGACGTAGTCGTCGGCTCCGAGCTCGAGACCGAGGACTCGGTCGAGCTCATCGCTCCTCGCTGTCACCATGATGATGGGAGTTGCGCCGCCAGCGCGCATCTGGCGGCAGACGTCGCGACCATCGATGTCGGGAAGGCCGAGATCGAGCAGAACCAAGTCGTGACGTGCAGCCGCCAACGCTTCGGCGCCGGTACTCACGTGGGTGACCTCGAAGCCCTCGGCCATGAGCCCCTCGATCAAAGAGATCGCGATCGATCGGTCGTCTTCAACCAGCAGGATTCTCACGTGTCCATTCTCATCCCGATGACACCGCCTCGCACGAGGATCGAGCCGAGATCGAAGGAATTGGACATCTCTTGGATATTGATGGGACGTCTCGAGGATGCCGGATTCGTACGGTGAACTCATCCCCAAGACTGCTTCGGCAGAAAGGATCTCGGATGAAGACCAGATTGGCCACATTGCTCTCGATCGGCGGAGTGCTGGTTGCCGGATCGGCGGCAGCCCTCGTGAACACCCAGGTGTTACAGACGAGTGCCAACAACAACTCCGGCGCGGTCTCGGCCGTGACCGAGAGTCTTGTCACTCCCAACTCGCTTCCGGCTGACGGAGCGCTCACCGTCGAGACGAATGTTCCGCCCGACACCGTCGCCTCCGTTGCGCCGCCCGTGTCGGTCGCGACGGTGGTTCCAGCCACGACCGGAACGCCGATCCAGACGCAGGGTCTCTACCAGATCGGTGATGCCGGATTGGTCACCATCGACACCGCCGGCGACGTACTCACCATTGTGTCCGCTGCTCCGAACGCCGGTTGGGCGTTGGTGAAGGCCGAGAACGAGGGTCCGTTGAACATCAAGGTCTCGTTGCAATCCGGTACGACCCTTGTCGATTTTCGTGCCGACCTGCTATTCGGTGTTGTCACAACCAGCGTCGAATCCAAAGATATGGCAGCGCCTGCCGGTGGAGGGGCGCCACGGTATGGCGATGATCATGACGATGAAGCAAGCGAGGGGGGTGGGGACGATGACTGAGCCCGCTCGCCGACCGGACCGTCACGGAAACACCGGTCATGCCAGCAAGATCCTCGCTGCCGGTATCAGTTCTTCGATGGTCTTGGGGCTTGTTGCCTTCATGGGCAACTCGGCGCGGGTGCAGGCCGAGCAGACCGCACGTGCAGCCGCTGCACAGGCGACGGCGCAGCAACTCGCCCTGACCGCCGCAGCGCAGACATCCCAAACATCCGAGACATCCCAGATAGCGGTATCCACCCCTCCCACAACCTTGGCTCCGATAGTCGTCATCGTTCCTCCGGTTCCTGTCGGCGATGTCCCCGTCACTGCACCCCCGACGGTGACCGCGCCGGCACCTCAGGTGATTGTTGTCGGCGTGCCGAAGCCGCCGCCGGTTGCGACACCGGCCCCCGCTCCATCTGGCGCGGGACCAGTGGCGGTCACCACCAAGCAGTCGGGCTGACAGCGATGACAACGATGACAGTCATCACGGACGAGTTTCGCGCGATGGGCTGCTCGGTCGACGTCCAACTCGTCGACGGGGATCGGCAGCTCGTCGAACTCGCCCGGCGTCGGATTCAGCATCTCGAGAACTGCTGGAGCAGATTTCTCCCGACGAGCGATGTCAGCCGGCTCAATGCGGCCGATGGATCACCCGTCCAGGTCGATCCGGCCACGATCGTGTTGCTCGAGACGATGGTCGCCGGATTTGTAGACAGCGGAGGCACCTTCGATCCGACGCTGCTGGTGCCATTGGTCGGACTCGGATACTCGTCGAGTTGGACAGACTCGAGTGCCATCACCGTCGTACCCTCCGGCTTGGCGCCTCGTGGAAACATTGTCGGGGTAGCAGTCGACCGGCAGTTCTCGGTCGCCCAACTTCCTGACGGAACGGCAATCGACGCAGGTGGTATCGGCAAGGGGCTTGCCGCCGATCTGGTCGCTGAGGAGATGGTCGCGCTTGGTGCACGTGGTGCGATGGTCAGCATCGGTGGAGACCTTCGATGTTGCGGCGAGGGACCGACGAACGGTTCGTGGCTGCTCGGGGTCGCCGATGTAGTGGACGACACGACCGAAGCGGCCAGGCTCGCAGTTGGTTCAGGGGGAGTCGCTACGTCGGGCACTGTCCGGCGGAGCTGGCGCGACGCCCGTGACGAGTCCGTTCACCACTTGCTCGACCCTGCTTCCGGTCGGCCACTCGCTCAGAGCGGTGTCGCCGTCGTCCAAGCGACGGCGATCGCCGGCACGGCAGCGACAGCCGAGGTCTACACCAAGATCGTGATGGTGCTTGGCGCCGTGCCATCACTGGCGATGCTCGACGAGCTCGGCCTCGGGGCCCGAGCGGTACTCGTGGACGGCAGCGTTCTGACCAACGAGGCCTGGTCGTCATTTGCAGAGGTGCCGACATGCACCCTCAACTGATGTGGTGGATCTCGCGATCGATGGGCATGGTGGCGGCCGTTCTGCTCGTTGCCAGCCTCGTCTGGGGAGTCCTCCTCGCAACTCGGGTTCTCAAGCCACTCGATCGGCCGGCATGGTTGCTCGCCTTGCACCGCTGGCTCAGCACCCTCGCGTGCATCGGGATCGCCGGCCACCTGTTGGCGCTGGTTGCGGACAACTACACCCACTTCGGTTGGAGGGAGGTCTTCGTCCCGATGGGGTCGTCGTGGAAGGCGTTGCCGGTCACGCTCGGAGTGATTGCGATGTACATCCTGATCGTGGTCCAGGGCACATCGATGTTCATCAAGAAGATGCCTCGGCGGGCATGGAAGAGCATTCACATGCTCAGCTACGCCGCGGTCTGGCTCAGCATCGTTCTCGGGGCGTTGGCGGGTACCGACGCGTCCAATCGCGTCTACCAGGCAGTTGCCCTGATGCTGACCATCATCGCAATCACGGCAGCGATGCTGCGGATCCTGGTTG
>JANOEM010000322.1:0-14333 GCA_031413195.1 Actinomycetes bacterium | reverse complement strand
CGAGAAGGTGTTCATCGATGCGCTGACGAAGCCGTCGGAACGAATGGTCACACTCGGCCCGATGAAGCTGGCGAGCGTCGTAGTCCCGTCCTTCCACGACAACGTCGGGTTCGTCGCCGACAACGTGGCGACATTGTTCGTGAACGAGAGTCGGAACGTGCCGCTGGCAAAGAACGGTGAGACCCCGCCGCCGAGGCGAAGCCCTGCCGCCGGCAAGGCGATCTGGAAGAAAGAACCGTTGGCGACCGGCACCGAGATCTGCGCCGTCACCCCGACGGTGCCCCAGCCGGGAATCGTCACGGCGCCGCCTTCGATCGAGATCGATGACGTGATGCCGGAGAACGTCATCCTCAGCGTGCCGCTCAGCCCCCATCCGCCAAGGGTCAGCGGGGCCGAAGCCGGCGGGCGAATCACGAGGCTGCCGCTGATGTTGTTCGCAGCGCCGGTGCGGGTGAGCGTGAGCGACGCCTGCACCACCTCGAGCGAGTTGCCGAACAGCGAGAAGGTGCCCCTGGCGGAGAGCGATATCGTCGAGCCGTTGCGCACGATCGCGAAGACTCCGTTGGTGATCTGCGCGCCGCCGACTGTGAGTGTGGTCACGGAGACAGCGAGGCTGCCGTTGCCCAAGGAGTTCAGAGTGCCGTCGATGCGCATCGAGCCGACGCCGGTGAAGGACACGTTCGCCCCAGCAGTCAGCGCATAAACAGTGGGGCCGGAGAACGGGATGGTCCGGTCGATCCCGAGTGTGGCATTCGAGATCGTGAGCGGCGACAGGTTCAGCGAACCGACGGATACGCCGAGGTGGCTGACGCCACGTTGGTCGGCGGTTCCGGTGACGACGGCGTCGGTGATCAGCCCTGAGATCGATGTCCTACCGGTGACTGTCATCGTGAACGTTCCCGGGGTGATGCCGACCGTGGCCGAACCCGAGACCTCGAACCCGCTGAGTGCCATCTTGCCGGCGGCGAAGGTCACGTCGAGGTTGGCGATCCCGGTACCTGTGCTGAAGGAGCCGGCAACGGTGAGCCCCGCGATGGAGGTGCCGGAGGCGGTGAACTCCAGAGAACCGTTGACGACCGATGTGATGACCGTGCCCGCTTTTCGCAAACGGAACAGCGGCCCGTTGGCGGACTGGATCGGCGAACCACTGGGAAGTGTGCAACCGGCCGGGCTGGGCGGTAGCGCGACCGCGCCAGGAGCCCGCCCGATTCGAACCAGCTTGTTGGGGCCGAACGCGAGCGCTGGCGCGCTCAGAGCCACCTCCATGTTGCCGACCGTGTCGACACAGCCGGCGACGGTCAGCGTCGGCGAGCCCGCCGCATCGGCGAGCCACGACGGCAGGGCAGCAACACCACGCACTGCGAGCGAACCGCGCAGCGACCCGTTGACGCGGAACAGCGTGAGTTGTGCAGTGCCAGTCACGGCGGCGCCGGCGAGGTCCATTCTCGCCGAGGGGCCTGTGCCGAACGTGAAGGTCAGCTGGCCGGTGAGATCGCCGGCAAGCGTGCCCTTCACCGTCGCAGCCGCACCGAGCACGTTGGCGCTGCCGTCGATTCCCACGCTGGCGACACCACCGACGATGTCGAGATTGATCAGGGCGTTGTTGATCTCGACCCCCGCGACAGGTCCGACCCGGTTGGCAAACGCCGTACCACGCACGTCGATTCCACCTTGTCGAGGTGACACTGCGAACGAGAACCCGACGCTGCCGATGAGACCGGGCGAGCCGAGTTGTGCCGACACCTCGATGCCACCGTTGCGTCTGAATGGATCGGTCGAGGCAGGGTCGAATCCGGGCGTGAACGCTCGGAAGCGGCCGGTGGCGTTGACCGTCGGCACGAACGCGCTCGGGAGCCCGAGGTCACGCAACGCCGCCACGACGCGGGTCGAGTCAAGGTTGATCTCGACTCCGGCACTGGGGAGACGGGCACCGCCGTCGAGCAATGCGGTGTTCAGCGTCGCCGTGCCTGTCACCCCGGCAAGCGGGAAGGTGCCCGTCACATCGAGGCCGGCAGGGGTGAGGTTCATCGTCGCCTGGCCGAGATCGAGGCCGAGCATGTCGCCGTCCCAGACACCTTCGAGGTACAGGCTCTCGGCCCATTCGACGGCCGAGTCGCCGTCGATGACGCCCGAGATTCCGGGAATGAAGTACTGGATCCGTGCCGGAGTGTCGGTCTGGGTCGCGGTTGCGGCGACGTCGTTGAGCCATTCCAGGTACTCGAGCGGGTTCTCCGGCGGCGCCGGGAAGGCGGCGAGCTGTTGGGCGGGCTGGGTGATCAGCCGCGGTACCCGCAGCGAGGCCGTGAGCAGGATGCCACCGTGGCGTACAAGCAGATCAAAGTGCGCTTTGGTGGTGATCGGGATCAGGTTCGCGTTGACCGGGGTGCCTGGCGCGAGCTCATACAATTTCTGAACGCGGCTGTTCAGGAATGTCTCTTGGCCGCCGAGGAATGCGATGCCGGACAGCTCAGCACCTTCGAAGCCGAGCACAGAGATCGAGCCCGTGAACGTGACGGCCCAGTTCGGGTCGAGCGGCTGGAAGGTCGGCAGGTCGGTTCCGCCGATGAGTGAGTCGATGATGCCGCCGAATGGCAACCGGGCGCCGATCTCGATCTGATCGCTGATGCCGAGCGTGGCCACCGACATCGCCGCGTCGATCAGCGGAGCGAATGGTGGGAACAGCAGGCCCATCGTCGACTTGCCGATCTGGGTGAGGCTGCCGTTGATCGACAGGAACAGACCATTGCGGTCGATGAACAGGTTGCCGCCGATGACGGGCGAGCCGATCGGCAGGCTGAGCAGAGTCGGCTGCAACGAGCCGCTCACCGTGAAGCTCGGGTTGAACCGGTCGCCGAACTCGGTGAGCGCAGCCGACGTGGCGTTACGAATCACTCCACCAAGAGCGGCCATTGCATCACCGGCGGCACCGGCCAGATCCTCGAACCCGGCGCCGCCGGCGGCGCTGTCGATGAGGAATTCACCGAAGGCCTCTGGATGGGTGATGACCTCGCCACCGATCAACAGCAACTCGTTGAAGAAGGCGTTGGCGGTCTTGGCCGCACGCTCGAAGGCGGCAGGGCTGACCTCGGCCGGCAACAGCGCAGTCTGGCCGTTGCGGCCGAGCAGGCGATCGAACAGGAACGTGGTGGTGATCGTGGCCGCCCGCTCGGTGGTGCTGAGGGTGCCGTTGCCATCGGTGTCGAGCAGCAGCGTCGCGAACGGGCGTGAACGGTTGGCGTCGAGCCGTTCAGCCAGCTCGTCGAGCACCGCTGTGAAGAATTCCTCGGCGACACCCGGAAGGCCATCGATCAGCTCCTGCACGAAGGCCCGCAAACCCTCGATCGTGCCGAGCACCACACCATCGGTGCGCAACTGCACCCCGAGCGTGGCCCGGCCGGGGACCACAAGCGCAATTGGGCTCCCGGGCGTTGGCGAGGCGAACGCGAAATCGAAGCTCGGTTCGAGCGGCTTACTGAGGTCGATCAGCATGCCGGCCTCGCCCATCGGTATCCCGAATGCCGTGATCTCGCCCTTGCCGACGAGTTGGAGACCGGCGGGATCGTTCGGGCCTTCGGGCAGGCCGAGGTTCATTCCGATCGTGGCAGTGCCCTTGATCACGCCGGGCGCAGCGGCGACGATGAGCTCGCCGGCGAGCGACAACGCGAAGCCCTGATCCCAGGTGTACTCGTGCTGACCGGTGATGGGGTCGACGGCGATCGAGGGACGGACTGCGTCGCGGATCACCTCGTCGGTGATCTGCAGATCGGTCGGAAGAGTGAAGTTGTTCAAGAGCGCCAGCGGATCGCCAACGGGCGGCACCGGGATTCCGACGGCTCCGAACTGGGCCGCGCCGGAAACACCGGCGAGCACGACGCCGGTCGGACCGAGCGGGATGCCGAGCGGGGCGTTCACCTTCATCAGCACTGGCCCGTACTCGGTGATCACCAGGTCGGCGCCGCCGCCGATGTCGGCGACCGAGAAGTCACCGAAGATTCGGCCGTAGAACACGTTGGTGCCGTCGACGTCGATGGTCCGCAGTTCGAGGCCACCACCGATGGTGACCCCACCGGGCAGTTCGAAGGGCTCGACACCCATTGCGAGACCGTCGAGGTTGGTGATCGGGAACTCGCCGGCGAGCAGCAGGCCGAGGTCGATCTCGAGCCCGTCGACCGCTGCAGAAACCGGCCACGTCTCGGTCGCGCGGATTCCGCCGCTGAGACGGACCCGCATCGTGAGGAACAGCTCGGGCGTCACGAGAACGCTGCCATCCGCCCCGACGATCGCACCGGGGAACGACAATCCGGCCTCGCTCAGGAAAAGTGGGATGAAGTCGGGCAGGCCGACGTCGAGATCTTCGGGCACACCGATGTCGAAGCCGAAGTTCGGCAGCAACTTGGGGACGAAGTCGTCACCGAGTGCGATGTTGCGAGCGGTGCCGCGCCACCCGGCGAGAGCGTCGAAGCCCTGGTCGAACTCGACCGTCAATGCCCCGGCTTCGATGTAGTTGCCTCCGGCCGGCGGGTTCGGATCGAAGGTGGTGTTGGTCGCCCGCATCGTCATCACATCGCCGAACGCGAACTCCACTGCCCCCACCGTCACACCATCGAGACGAGGCTCGATCGCGAGCCCACCGCTACCGAACGAGAGCCCGACACCGGCGCTGAGCACGAGATTGGTGATCTCGAGTGGGCCGAGCGTGCCCGACAGCGTTGCCGTACCAGCGATGTCAGCGGTGGTCGGGTCTGCGGCTGTGGCGCCGGGCGTGATCGTGCCATCGAGATCGACTGTCACCGTGTCGAACAGCGAGCCGGCGGGGCCGTCGACCGTGAGCGAGCCACCGACGTTTTGCTGGAACACCCCGTTGACAAAGCCACCAAGGGTGATGTCGGCCCCGATCACGTAGTCGCCGGTGCTGAGCCCATCGAAGCCGAGCGTGATCGGACCCACATCGAGCGGAACGACGACGCCGTCGGCGAGCGAGACGACATCGACAGAGAAGGTGAACCGGTTCTCCGACGGAGGCGAGGCCGGGGTGACGACCGGGCCTCCGAGACCCACTCTCGGAGTGAAACCGCCGAGATCGGGGAAGGCGGCGAAGTCGAAACTGCCGATCACGCTGACCTCGAACCGGTTGAGGTCGGAGTTGTCGGGGAACACAACTGTCACGTCGGTGATGTCGAATGGCAGCACGCCACCGAGACCGATGCTCCGGGCGAGTCCCTGGCTCGCGACCGCGATGCTGCTCGCCCCGAATCGGCCATCCTTGGTGAGGAAGAAGCCGGTGAAGGTGGCGGCGAGATCGTCGAGAGCGGGGAATCGAGCCCCGACGGTTCCGACTTCGAGCAGGTTGACACCCGTGCCGGGACCGACGCGGAAGGCAACGTCGGTCAGCGACGCAAGGATTGCGCCATCGGCGATGCTGGTCTCCATCGTCAGAGCACCGAGGGTGAGCGCACCACCGCTGGTGAGCGTGCCGAGCAAGCCGGTGGCAGAGCCGACCGGATCGGCCGGCAGCACGATTGCAGTGGCGGCACCGATCTGCACACCGCCGGTGAGCGGCCCGCCGGGCAGTGCTGCATCGAACTCGACACGTACGAATGCCTCGGTCAGTCGAATCAGCTCCGGTGACCCGACACCGAGTTCGGGCAGGTCGAGTTGGCCGTCGAAGCTGATCGAGTCGAGGTCGAACTCGACTCCGACCGCCACGGTGCGATTCTGCCCAGGGGCGGGAGCGACCAGATTCAGCGAGCCCGAGCCGGTGAACAAGCCCGGCCCGATGTCGGCAGCGAGCGAGATGGAACCGACATCGAACCCGAGCAAGGTGTTCTCGGCGTCGCTGGACCTCTCAGCGGTGACGTGCCAGGTGGCGCCCTGGCGCACTGCGATCACCGTGAGCGCAGTGTCGTTCGAAGGGTCCTGCAGACCGGGTACCGTCAAGGCACCCGTCACGGCTTGGTCGTCCTGGGTGACGCCGCCGACTCCCATCCCCCAACTGCTGGCCCACGCAAGGGCCAGTGGCCCGACGCCGAACGCGAGATCCATGCTCGCGGTGCCGACCACGATGGGATCGAGCAGGTCGGCCAGGTTGCGCTGGCGAGCCTGGGTCGGGGCCAACGTCACCGTGAGGTTGGCATCGGCCGTTCCTTCGAAGCTTGCTGCAGCGCCGCCCAAGGTTGCGTTGCCACTGATCGCAAGGTCGCCGCCGACCGTGAGCCGGAGCGTGGTGGCACCATCGATGTAGAACCCGTCGGCGTCGACACCGACGACGAGCCTGACGGTGAGGTCGCCGATCCAACCATTGGAATCCGGGTCGGCGTTGAGACCGAGACCGGTAGCGAGCGAGGTGAGCACGCCGTCAGTCGCGTCATTGAAGGGATCGGCCGAGAAGCCCGCCGCCTTGGCGAGGTCGGCGAGGGTGACTTCGTAGCTGGCCTGGATGAAATCTCCAGGCGCCGCAGCGGGCCGGCCACAGATGCCTCCCGCGACGTTGTCGACTGTGATGCCGAGGCTGATGAGTTGCGAGCACAGGTTTCCGAGCGAGGTGGGCGCGCTGGGCAGAGCGGGCGGCGAAACGGCATCGCGCTGAGCAGCGAGTGCGAAGTGGTCGGCGAGTTGAGGGGTGACCACTGCCGGGGCATCACCGGGGGCGAGTTGGAACTGACGCAGCCAGGCTGCGATCGCGTCGCCCAAACTGCCCCAGCCCTGGTTGAACTGGGCCGGCGCATCGCCGGCCGTGATCTGGTCGTCATCGTTGACGATCGTGACCTGCGCCTCGTCGTCGACACGGCCGAGCAGATCGCCGAAGTCGGTCTGGAGTGCAACGACCACCAACTCGTCCGGTTCGATCAACGTGTCGGCTCGACCGGTGAAGGTGACGGTCTTCGAGCCGGTCTCGCCCGGCAGGAACACCAGCTCCACCGGCGCCACCGCGAAGTCGTCGCCGGCGGCGTTAATGCCCTGGGCAACCACCGTGACCGTCGTTGGTTGGGTGATCGGGTCGCCGAGCAGCTCAACCTGCAGAGGCAGCGTGGTGTCGACCGTGTTGCCCTCGACAAGATTTCGCGACAGCACAGCCTTGGGGTCGTCAGCCGGCTGGCGCACGAACCGCGCCTGCGGGCCCCGGTCGTCGTTGATGATCGTCACTTCGGTCGTGATGAACTGCTCGACGTCGAACACCGGTGCGGTGGCCTCGATCCCGAAGACCTCCTCCGTGAACTCGAACGCAATGGTGTCGTCGAGGATCGTGAGCGGGAAGGACGCGCTGACGGTCTGGCCTTCGGGAATGGTGATGTCGGTATCCAGCGCGATGAAGTCCTCGCCCGCCTCGGCGAACCCGTCAACCGAGCGCACGTTGAACGTGACCGGTGTGCCGGCCGGGCGTGAGAGCGCGAGACTGATGTTCACAGTCCCGTCTTTCTCGCTGTAGGGCGAGCTCGTGACGATGGTGACGATCGGCGTGGGATCGTCATCGGTGATGGTGATCGTGGCCGTCACCTGCTCAGCAGGAAGGCCCGGTCGACCGAAGGTGACCGTGAATGTCTCGTCGCCATCGAACCTGTCGTCTTGAACGATGAGGACGGGTACGGTCACCGTGCCACCCGTGAGCGGGACGCCCACCGTGCTCGAAGCCCCGATGAGCGGCACGTAATCGCTCCCCCGCCTCGCCGTGACATCTTCGAAGGTGACCGGGAGTGGGAAGGTTGCCTCGACCTCGGGCGCGCCGGTGGGCTGGACGATCAGCTGCAGTTCGGCGAGACCGCCCTCACCGACCACGAGGTCACCCACCGTGAGCGTGAGGGGATACGGATCGTCGTCGGCGATGGTCACCTGCACCGAGTTGGTGGTGACCTTGCCCTGATTCGGTGTTCCGAACTCGATGTCGAAGAACTCGTCGATCTCAGGCAGGTTGTCATCGACGATCGGCACGGTGAAGGAAACACTGGTCTGGTCAGGTCCAAACGTGATCGAAGGCCCGACGGCGGAGGTGTCGACGTCGATGCCGTCGCCGATAGTGAGAAGACTCTGCAAGAGGGACCCGACGTTGGCGGTGACGCCCCTGATGGTGACCGGGATCGTGACGAACTCGCCCGGAGCGTGGTCAGCCGTCACCGTGACGGTCAACGTTTCGCCCTCGCCGACACTGGTGTCGATGATAGGCGTGAGGGTGAGGTTTTGATCGTCGTCGACGATGGTGATGATCGCGCCGTCGTCGATGCGCGCTTGCAGGTCGCCGGCAACCGTGTGGAGCGCGACGACGATCTCCATGTCGGGTTCCAGCACGGTGTCGGCGATTGCGATCAGGTCGACCCGCTGGGTGGTGTCGCCCGGTTGGAACACGACCGTGTCGGTGGAGAGCTCGAAGTCGACGCCCTGGGTGCCGTCGACGCTGTCAGCCGTGATGAACACCTCGGTCGGTTCGGTGACCGGTTGAGCGAGTTCGATGAACAGCGGCAACGTGCTGTTGATGATGTCTCCTTCGACGACGCTGCGCCGGAAGGCCCGGTTGATCGGGTCTGACGGCTGCCGCACGAAACGGGCCTGTGGATCGAAGTCGTCGTTGATGATCTCGATCTCGGTGCCCGCGAGCAGATTGTCGTTGCGTTCGACGATGACGGCAAACACCTCGCGCTGAAGTTCGTATGCGAGCGTGTCGTCGATGATCGTGACCCGGACGAAGGGGCCTTCAGTGCTGCCGGCGGGGATCGTGATCGATTGCGTCGCGAACCCGACGAAGTCCTCGCCCGCTTCGGCGGTGCCATCGATCGTCCGCAACTGGAACGTCACCGGCACATCGAGCACACGGTCGAGGCGCAGGTTGAGCGAGATCTCGCCGGAGTTCTCCGCGTACGGGGAAATGGCTGTGAGCGACACGTTGAACGGTGGATCGTCATCGACGATCGTGATCGTTGTCGTGAACGCCCCGCCATCGAAGGAGAGCTGGAACGTTTCCGTCGGCTCGAGGACTGCGTCGTCGATGATGGTCACGTCGACAAACGCAGTCGATTCACCGGCGGCGAACGTGACATTGGTCGACACCGACGTGAAGTCGGCGCCAGGTTCTGCGGACCCGGTCGCGTTCGAGATGACCGCGACGGTGAGCGCTCCCACCGCGTTCGACCGCGTCACCGTGACTCTGCCGGCACCGACCGACTCCAGGAAGGAGACGTTCTCGAACGTGAGTGTCGACCCGCTGATGTCGGCAATGGTTGCGATTGCAGTTCGGTTGCCGACCATTCCACTAATGGTCAACTCGATGCCGAACACTTCACCGCCATCAGCGACTGCGTCTGTCAGGACGGGCACGCTGAGCGGGATGGTCAACTGGTTCGCTGGCACTTCGATGGTGCCGGCCAACTGCTGGGTGAAGTCGGTGAACGGGTCGGCCGGGGTTGCTCCCGCGCCGATCACGCCCGGGTCGACGGTCGTCACCCAATCAACGGTCACGCCACCGGGTGTGGGCCCGGGGAAGGTGAGCGTGAACTCCGCTGTCGAACCCTCGACGACGGGATCGATCGGGCCGACCAGCTCGATCCCGAATCCGAGCTGATCGTCCTCGACGACCGTCAACACGCCGACAGCGGTCCCACCGACCGTCACCAGCAGCGTCTCGTCGCCCTCGGGAATCGCGTCCTCGAACGTCGGGATCACCAGCGTTCCGCTGAGGTCCACGGTCGTCGCGGCGACGAGCACGTCGGCGAGGTCTCCCGTCTGCGGTGTCAGCACGACGGGAAATGTCAGTGGAATCTCCGACGTTCCACTGAACTGCACGGCAAACACTGCCGGATCACCCTCGAGCACGTTGACGGACGGCAGCAGCGTTGGGACCGGCGCGGAATCCTGATCGACGATGCTGAAACGAACGACCCCCGTCACGATCGCGGGTGGAGGCGGGCCCCCATCGAGGTCCGCCGGTACCTCCGTGAACCGCATCTCGCCGGTCTCGATACCTTCGAACGCGCTGTCGGAACTCGCCTCGAGGAAGACAGTGAGCGTGTTCAGTCCTGGTGCCACAACGATCTGCCGTGTACTCGTGAAGAGATCGCCGAGTTCGGCCGGTTGGGTGCCGGTACCGACGAGCTCGGTCGACAGGGTCACTTCGGCGCCCGTGGTGTTCTCGACAGTGATGGTCGTGTTTCTGCCGTCGAGGCGTTCATCGAGCACGATGTCGGGTGCTGTGATGGTGACGTTGCCCGACGTGGGCGGCGGACAATCCGCCAGTGGCGTCCCCACAACGCGGTGGAGCAGGACCAGGGCCGGCACCTCGGACGGCACATCGTTGAGCTCCCACTTCGATCCGGCGACCGCGTTGTTCTCCTCGATCACCACGTTCACGTCGACATTGGAGAGGTTGGCGTCGTACGCGACGAGTTCGAGCGACACGCCCTGAGGTCGTGGGTTGAGGAACTCGTTCGTCACCGACAGGCAGCCGTCGATCGTCACGCTCGGTCCCGGCAGGACAGGAGAACGGGCCGGGACGACGCTGCGGCGGACTCCCACTCCGAGCCCGCGTCGCACAACTCCGGAACCCGGGACGAACGCATTGATGTAGGGACCAGTGGGGGCAAGTGATTCGAGCGTGTTGACGTTGATCTCGCCGTTGAGCTCGAGACCACCTGCAAGCAGATCGATACCACGTCCGAGCGCTGCACCATTGATCGTTCTCAACGTGCCCTGCCCCTCCATGACGAGATGAGCGCCTTGGTCGACCAGCAAGTACGCGGTCTCGATGTCCGACGACGACGAGAGTCGTGCGTTGGGACCGGCGATGAGGAACGTACCAGGAACAGTCAGTTGCGGGCTCGCCCCACTGAGGACGAAGTTGCCGCTGAGAGTCAGGGAGTCCCCGATGGTGAAGCCCTGACGACTCGTCAACACTCCGTCGATGGTCAGCTCGCCGAACACCGCAGGAGCATCAGTGGTCGCGTTCGAAGACGCATCCACGATGAAGACATCGGCGCTCAACGGAGCGTCGACCGCTGGCGTGAAGACCGTGCCGTTCACCATCTGGAGCAAGCCGACATCGATCGAACCGTTTCCCGAATAGGTCGCACCGTCGAGCTGAAACACGACTGCTTGATCACTGTTGCGGATCAGGCCCTGGTTGTCGATCGCCCCGCTGACTCGCAACGTATCCGCGACCAGGGTTGCGCCGGGTTCGACGACCACAGTGCTGTTGGCCTCGATCGTCGCGAGTGTGCCTGGCTCCGCAGGATCGGCGAACGACCCGCCCTCACGGCCCGCCTGCACGACCACGTTCCCCTGCAGCGTGTTGCCCGACGCGATGTACACCCCGTTGATGCTCGACGTATCTGTCAACGTCAAGTCGAAGTCGATGATCACCGATGACGTCGGCGAGACGGTGATCTCGGTGATGCCCAGGCCGAAGTTGCTGGTGAGGACGAGTTGATCCACCGCGCTTCCGCCCAACTCGACGCCGAAGCAGACCCGGTCGTCGAACCGCGGGATTCCGTTCGGGGTCCAGTTGGTCGATGTCTCGAACGGCACGGTGCCCGTTACCGGCCCCGTCCACACGAAACCGCAATTGCCTGGTGGAGGCGGCGGCGCTGGAAGGAACTGCCACGCCGGTTCGTTGTCGGTGCTTGCATTGTTGGTGAGGTTCGTCAGACCCGAGCCATCGGCGCCGACCACGAACACCTCGGCCGGCCCACCTCCGGTGCCGCGGGTGAACGCGATCTTGGTGCCGTCCGGCGACCACGCCGGCAGCGTGTCGGACTGCCCGGTTGTCACCGTGGCGTCACCGAGACCGTCGACACCGATCGTGACGATGCTCTGGCTGAAGTTTCGAACGGCACTGAACGCGAGCTTGGTGCCGTCTGGTGACCATGTCGGATGAACGGTTCCCGCGGCGAGGGAGAAGAACCGCTGGTTCGAACCATCGGCGTTGATGAGATACAACGCGCTGTTGAACCCCGAACCGATGATGTGGTGGTTCATGCCATAGGCGATCGTGATGCCGTCCGGCGACCACGAGGGTGAGAAGTCGGACCCTTGGTTCTGGTTGTCGCTCAGCTTCACGACATTCGAACCATCGGAGTTCATCACATAGATCGACCGAAGATTCGTCGCGACCCCACGATCACTGCTGAAGGCGATCTTGGTCCCATCCGGCGACCACTCCGGTGAGAAATCACCACCAGCCGTATTGGTGATGTTGACCTCTGGACCGACCGGCTGACCGCCGACGATCGCGACGAGATAGATGTCACGATTCCCACCGCGATCGCTGCTGAATGCCAGTGTTCCACCGTCAGGCGACCACGATGGCTCCGAATCGCTGAACGCGTTGTTGGTAATCCGCACCTGATTCGACCCATCGGCATTCATCACGAAGATCTCGTTGTCACCATCACGATTCGAGGTGAAGGCAATCAACCCATTCGCACCCGACGGCCCACCGAAGGCACGGACCAGATTCGCCTGTGATCGCGCGCTCGGTGCCGCTGAGGCGACCGCTGCACTCAACGGGTCGACGAGCAAAGACCCGACCAACAGGCTGAACACAAGAATCACCGCGCAGCACGGCTTCATTCGGCGGGCATCAGCGCGCGCTTTCGAGACCGATCCAAGACGCCAACGAGGTTCGAAACTACTCATGACTCCAACCGTGCCATTCGGCACGCTGGATGTCATGAGTAGCGAATTACTCACAGATCCCGCACAGGTGATTCGACGCCGTCCCATGGGTCACTGTACGCCACCCGGAAGGATCCGGTTCTCGGCGGCCCGGCGGCGCTGGTTCAGCCGGCGACGTCGAGACCGAGCACCTCGGCGAGATCCTTTCGGCCGTTCACGCCGGTCTTGCTGTAGGCCCGGCTGAGCAGGTTGTCGACCGTGCGGGTCGACACGCCGAGTTGCAATGCAATTGCCTTGCTGGACGAACCCGTCGCGGCAAGCGCTGCGACCTCTCGCTCACGAGTGGTCAACCGGACCTGCGACAGGAGAGGTTCGAGGGCAGGGGTGCGCACGTTGCCGATGCAGCGCGCCATGGCGGCGAGCCCTCGCTGGGCAGCTGTAGAAGCGCGCACCTTGAGCCCATGGTCGGCCGCGACCGAGTGCGAGCTCGCCCATGCCTCGGCTGCCCACAACCATGCGCCGAGCGCTTCGAACTCGACTGCGGCAGCGGCGAGCAACCCCGCGTCGCTTGTTCGTGATCCGGTCGCGAACCCCAGGAACGGCGAGGTCCAGCGGCTGTCCCACGAGGCCGCAAGATGCACCATTCGCGGGGCTGCCCACGCAGCGTCACCGAGCCGACTGAGATCGTGGAGGGCAAAGGTTTCAGCCACCAGGAATTCATCGCCACGCGCAGCCCGCGCGATTGCACGAAGCCGCAAGATCGCGGCGCGGGTGTCGCTGGCCGCAACCAGCGTCCAGGCGAAGCAACGTTCGATCTCGTATCGACGCGCATGCAGTGTCAAACCAGGGGCGCCCGCGAGCTCGGTGGCCTCGGCACTGCGCACCGCGTTGCCGAGGTAGCTCCAGGTCTCAGCCAACGCCGCCGCCGTCAGTGGCATCCAGCCCTGCGGATCGAACGCCCGGTACGACGCCACCGCAGCCGTCAGTTCGACCCGGGCATTGTCCAGACGCCCGCACAGAACATCGAAGCGGGCCCTTGCTCCGGCAAGCATCGCCGCCCGATGATCAGAACCGAGCATCCCCGGGCTCTCATCGGCAGCAAGCGCGGCTTCGGCCGCCGAGATCAGGATCTGGCCGTCTTCGAGGCGGCCATCGAAGTACATCGAGGTCACCAACGAAGTCGACATCCAGATCACACCGTCGGGGACCGCGGCCTGATTCATGATGGCCATCGGAACATGGGCCATCGCGAGGTCGACCGCCTCTCGGCACCGACCGGCAGCAAGCAGGACCCCGGCGTAGGAATGCACCGAACGGAGCACGACCTCGGGCATCGTCGATTGCAGCAGCGGTTGCGCAAAGCCGGCCGCCTCGCGATAGGAACCGGCGATGGTCAACAACCCTGCCCAGTGCGCGACCACGAGGTCACGGGCGCCGCCCATCGGGAGTTCGGTCAACAGACGGTTGGCAACGACGCGCGCATCGGCGAAACGGGCGGGGTCGAGCTCGAGCGCGTACAGCAGTGAGGTCGCAGCGCTGGCACGCTGACCCGGCGTGGCCCCCTCGTCGAACACCACCGGTTCGAGCACGGCCGCTGCTTGCTCGATCGAGCCGGATGCAGCAAGCGAACGACCGAGCGCTATCGACGCAGCGGCTCCACCGCCTTGAGCGATCGCGTCGGTCGCGAACCGAATCGATTCCTCGACGTCACCTGTGGAATAGGCGACATCGCTGGCCGT
>JANOEM010000321.1:0-7015 GCA_031413195.1 Actinomycetes bacterium | reverse complement strand
TGAACCTGCTCCACGCATCGACGAAGACGACATCGGGCCGTTTCGCAACTTCGGCCTTGACCACTTCGTTCTGGACCTGGAGGTTCTGGGTCAATGACTCGCTCTCGGCATTGGGCACCCCGACCCAGATGAGCGTTCGGCCGTCAGCGGCGAGGATGTCGATAACTTCGTTGACCCGATTCGCGTACTCTGCCCGCCACTCAGGCGAATCGACGGGGTCGGTGGTGTTCAGGAACGGCTGCCCATCGTTACCCCCGAACAGGGCCACTACGATGTTGGGATTGCGAAGCGGGATCTGTTCACGCAGTCGCGCCGGCCAGTCGAAGAAGTCGGGACGGACCAAGCCCGAAGACACCTTGTAGTCGAGGTCCATCGTTGCGACGCCCGTGTCATCGATGACCGGCTCGAGAAATGGCGAGAGGCCACCTGCTTCGCTGTCGCCGAGCAACAGGACGCGGGCCGGGTCAGCAGCCGTGGGAACCGTGTTGGCGTCGGTCGCGACGGTTGTGGTGGCGATGTTGACGTCAGCGGGCGCAGTCGACCCCACGGTCGGATCAGATTCGGGACCGATCGAAACCACCGTCGGTGATGCCGAGATCGTCAGGCCATCGGCCGCCGTCTCCGTCGCATCTCCGCCGAACAGGGCGCCGACAACGGCCACCACGGCCCATATCAGTCCCAACAGCACGGTCCCAACGACGACTCGGCGGACCAGGTACGTCCGTCGGCTGCGCCGTCGTCGTCGCTGAGGACCTCCTCCGGCAGAGCCAGGTGTGGGGTCGCCAGAGCGGGCGGTCGGGCCGGGGCTTGTCGCCGAGCGTGGGGGGTGTTGCGGATCCATGAACGTTGTGTTTCATCGTATTCGGCGGCGAGGCGATTGACATCGACACCCGCTCACCGGGATATGATCTCGACAAGTCGGTTACCGCCGATCTTCAACAACCATCCACACAAGGGGGAGCAATGCGGAAGAGCAAGAAAATGCTCAGCGCGCTCACAATCACCACGGTTCTCGGCCTCGTTGCCGCGTCCTGCGGCAGCGACGAAAAGAGTGCCAGCACAACTGCCGGCGCGACCGAGACCACAGCGGCAGCGACCGCGACCACCGAAGCAGCGGCGGCGACAACCGAAGCAGCGGCGGCGACAACCGAAGCAGCTCCGCCGGAAAGCTCCGACGTCACCGCAGAGACCACAGGCGACAGCTCGGATGTTCCGGCCGACGGCGTCACGATCTGCCAGGTCACCGACCTCGGCGGCGTCGACGACAAGGGCTTCAACCAGAGCGCCTACGCCGGGTTGCAGCAAGCCGAGGAGGAGCTCGGTGTCTCCACCGAGTTGCTCGAATCCAAGAGCGACGCCGACTACGCCACGAACATCCAGAGCTTCCTCGAGAAGGACTGCGCCGTCATCATCACGGTCGGCTTCCTGCTTGACAGCGCGACAGCCGAAGCTGCCAAGGCCAACCCTGATCAGCAGTTCGCGATCGTCGACTCCTCGGCAATGGACAACAGCGGCACGCCCGATGACTTCAGCGACGACGTGGCGCTGCCAAATGTCCGTCCCCTGAACTTCGCCGTCGAAGAGCCGTCATTCCTTGCCGGTTACCTCTCGGCCGGCATGTCCGAGACGGGCAAGGTTGCCACATACGGCGGCATCAACATCCCGCCGGTGGTTGCGTTCATGGACGGCTACCTCGCCGGGGTGAACTACTACAACGAGCAAAAGGGCACTGCAGTCGAAGTTCTCGGCTGGGATGGCTCAGAAGGTTCGTTCGCCGGTAACTTCGACAACCTCGACGATGGCAAGCGCCTCGCTCAGGGCTTCGCCGATGAAGGCGCCGACATCATCTTCCCGGTGGCTGGTCCTGTCGGTCTCGGATCGGCAGCGTTCGCCACCGAAACGGGCGGCATCCGGATCATCGGCGTCGACGTCGACCAGTTCGAGAGCAACCCGCAGGATGCCCCGGTCTACCTGACCTCGGTCCTCAAGGGCATCACCGCTGCCGTGTTCGACACGATCACCAACATCGTCGACAGCGGCGTTGCGGGTGACGCCTATGTCGGCACGCTCGAAAACGGGGGCGGCGGTTTGGCCGACTTCCACGATCAGGCTGCCGATGTCCCGCAGGAACTGCAGGACGAGCTCGCTGCTCTGGAGGCCGGAATCATTGACGGGTCGATCACGGTCCTGCCCGGCTGATCCTCGGATCGACCGGTCGAACTCAAACAGTGACGAGAGGGGTCCTGCGGGGCCCCTCTTGTCGTTTTCGGTCGTTGCACTCTGACAGTTGTTGGCCACCGGCCGAATCGGACACCGGCCAGCACCGGTCGACTACAGTCGCCCACACGAAAGGGGCTCAATGGAACTCGAGCTACGCGGCATCACCAAACGGTTCCCCGGCGTCGTTGCCAACGATGACGTCAACCTGACGGTTCGCAGCGGTGAAGTGCTTGCACTCGTTGGGGAGAACGGCGCCGGCAAGAGCACCCTGATGAACATCCTCTACGGCCTGTACCACGCCGACGAGGGCGAGATCCTGATCGACGGCAAGCCGATGCACTTCGCATCTCCACGTGATGCAATCTCCGCCGGGATCGGCATGGTCCACCAGCACTTCATGCTCGTCCCCGTGTTCACCGTCGCCGAGAACGTCGTGCTCGGCGTCGAGCCAATGGCGAGCGGCGGTCGGGTCGACATCAACACGGCACGCCGTCGCGTCGCCGAACTGTCGGCCGAGTTCGGGCTGCACCTCGATCCTGACGCGCTGACCGAAACCCTTGCGGTCGGTATCCAGCAGCGCATCGAGATCGTCAAGGTCCTGTTCCGGCATGCCAATGTGGTCGTGTTCGACGAGCCGACCGCCGTGCTCACCCCGCAGGAGATCGAAGAATTCTTCGGCATCGTCAAGACACTCACTACTTCAGGCGCCGGGGTCGTCTTCATCACTCACAAACTGAAAGAAGCGCTGCGGATTGCGGACCGCATTGCTGTCCTGCGGCGCGGCAAGACGGTCGGCGAGGTGCTCCCGGCGGAGACCACTCAGGCCGAACTGGCCGAGATGATGGTCGGCAGACCTGTCGACCTGGTCGTCGACAAGGCAGAGGCCGAACTCGGCGATACGGCACTCCGCGTCGCCGACCTGACCGTCACCAGCGCGGACGGGCGCGCTCTCGTCGATCACGTCAGCTTCGAGGTGAGCAGCGGTGAAATCGTCGGCATCGCGGGCGTGCAAGGTAATGGGCAGACCGAACTCGTCGAGGCACTCGTGGGACTCAAACGGGTCGCGTCGGGAACGGTGGCGCTGAACAACACCGACATCACCAACTACACCCCCCGTCAACGCCACCACGCAGGGATCGCCCACATTCCGGAGGACCGCCAGCGCGACGGCATCGTCGGAAGCTTCAGCATCACGGAGAACCTCGCGCTCACCGGCTACTACGACGAGCCACTCAGCTCGGGCGTCACGATGAACTGGGGCGCGGCTCGAACAGAAGCCGAACGTCTGGTATCAGCATTCGACATCCGGACACCGTCGACGGAGACCTCGGTTGCCAAGTTGTCCGGTGGTAACCAACAAAAGGTCATCGTTGCGAGGGAGATCAGCCGACCCGTACACCTCACGATTGCCTGCCAACCAACCCGGGGGGTCGACGTGGGCTCGATCGAATACATCCACGAGCGCCTCGTCGAGCTTCGCGACCGTGGCGTTGCGGTGTTGGTCGTCAGCACCGAGTTGGACGAGGTGATGGCACTTTCTGACCGGGTGCTGGTGATGTTCGCCGGGCGCATCGTCGCCGATCTCAAACGTTCGGAAACCGACCACAACGAAGTCGGGCTGTACATGGCCGGCGCCAAGGGGGACAACGTTTCGTGACCGCAACCACCACGCCTCAGCAGATCGCGCCCGAACCACCTTCGGACTCTCGATGGCCCCATCGGCTCCGTAGCGCCCGACTCACGGCCCTTGCCCTCTTGTCGGCATTGGTGGTCGGAGCATTCATCATCGCCATCTCCGACATCGACAAGGTCAAGACCTTTGACGTGACGGGCATGCTCGCTGATGTCCGCGATGCCTACGTGGCGCTTGCCCAGGGCGCCTTCGGCAGCGTGAGGGCGTGGAGCGAGACCATCACCGCTGCGACACCGTTGATTTTCGCCGGGCTTGCGGTCGCGATCGCGTTCAAAGCCGGATTGTTCAACATCGGAGCAACCGGCCAGATGCTGATGGGGGGCATGGCAGCGGTATGGGTCGGGTTTCAGTTCGACTTCTCGCCGGTCATCCATGTCACCCTCGCGGTCCTGGCCGCCGCTGTCGGCGGAGGGTTGTGGGGCGGCTTGGTCGGCGTGCTCAAAGCCAGAACGGGCGCCCACGAGGTCATCACGACCATCATGCTCAACTACGTCGCTGGAAGTCTGACCTTGTGGATGTTGAAGACGTCATTGTTCCAACGGCCGGGACGAGGAGATCCAATCTCCAAGGAGATCAAGCCGTCATCGCACCTCCCGAACCTGTTCGGGTTCTTGGACAAGTCGTCGCTCGAGCTGAGGGCGCACGCAGGGTTCATCCTCGCCCTGCTCCTGGCGTTGTTCGTGTGGTGGCTGATGACCAAGTCCAAGCTCGGTTTCCAGTTCCGGACGCTCGGGGCCAACGCCGATGCTGCCCGCTACGCCGGAATGAATCCAGGCCGATTGACCATTGCCGCGATGACACTTGCCGGCGCCTTCGCCGGCATCGGCGGCGCAAGCGAGATCCTCGGCGGCGTCACCCAGAACCGGGCAACGATCGGCTTTGCGGGCAACATCGGATTCGACGCAATCGCGGTAGCGCTGCTGGGGCGGTCCTCACCATGGGGGACAACGGCTGCAGCATTGTTGTTCGGCGCGCTCAAAGCCGGTGGCGACAAGATGCAGGCCGACACCGGCGTGCCGGTCGACCTGGTCCTGGTCATCCGCGCCCTGATCGTATTGTTCGTCGCAGCACCTGCCCTGACCCGGGCGATTTGGCGCCTCAAAGAGGACAGTGCCGAGAACGGTACCCAACTGTTCCGTGGGTGGGGTTCATGAGCGCTCCGACCGATGCCTATGTCGATGCACAACAAGCGATCAGCCAATCGTTCGAACAAGCCCGCCGGTCGCGGAACCTGGGAATCGTCTACTTGCTGCTCGCTGCCGTCGTTGCGCTGACGCTCACCGGTCACGAGGGCACGGCCACTTTCAATCTCGACGGCAGGCGCAGTTTCGGCGTCGCATCCACTCCGTTGTCGTGGATTGTCGCCGGGACTCTCGCCGTGCTCGGTGGCGTCCAACTGATGCGCGGTCTGGGCAAGTGGCAGACCGCCGCACTTGCAGCCGCCGCCGTGGTGTTCATGTTCGCGCTGCTGGCGTGGGCCGCCGCACCGAAGGGTTTCGCGCTCGTCGGGATGCTCACTCAGGCCGTCACCTTCTCGACACCACTGATCTTCGGCGCACTAGCGGGAATCATGTGCGAGAAGTCCGGCGTCGTCAACATCGCGATCGAGGGGATGCTTCTCAGCGGGGCGTTCACGTCAGCATTCGTTGGTTCCCTGACGACGTTCTGGATCGGTGTCCTTGCTGCGATGATTGTCGGTGCGCTCGCTGCGTGGGTCCTTGCCTTCTTGTCGATCAAGTACCAGGTCGACCAGGTGATCGTGGGATTCTTCATCAACTTCTTCATCATCGGCCTCACCGCGTTCTTGGACAACCGCATCCTCAGTTCAAATCCTGACTTCAACGGCGTGCCGACCCTGAGGACACTCGATATCCCACTGCTCAAGGACATCCCCGTGATCGGCCCGATCCTTTTCCAGCAAACGGTGTACGTCTATCTCGCCTTCGCAACGGTCGCAGCGATGGCCTGGGCATTCAAGAGCACCCGTTGGGGCCTGCGCACTCGAGCGATCGGCGAGCACCCCCAAGCCGCCGACACACTCGGGGTCAACGTCAACCGGATGCGTTACTACAACGTCGTGATGGCCGGCGCGATCGCCGGCTTCGGTGGGTCCTGGTGGACAGCGAACGTCGGGCGGTTCCGCGAACAGATCGTCAACGGACGCGGGTTCATTGCCCTGGCAGTGGTCATCATCGGTCGCTGGAACCCGGTCGGCGCCCTCTGCGGCGCACTCGTGTTCGGTTTCTTCGAAGCCTTGAAGGACAAGCTCGACCTGCTCAAGACCGGTATACCCAGCGAGTTCATCGCGATGATGCCCTATATCGCGACGATCATCGTCGTAGCCGGTGTGGGCGGCAAGTCTCGTGCTCCGAAGGCCTCCGGTCAGCCATACGTGAGCCAGTGACCTGATCCCGCCGGCCGACGATCAGGGTCGTGACATCTCGCTGACTGCTTGGACCTCGATCCCTCCCCGTGGGCGCTGCGTCAGCGTCACCGTGACCCTGATGGGTCGGGCCGTGGTCATCACCTCGGCGGCGATCTCTGCGGCGAGTGCCTCGGCGAAGACCGCCCGATCGCGAAAGCTCCACAGATACAGCTTCAGGCTCTTGCTCTCGATACAGAGTTCGTCGGGCTCGTACTCGATCACGAGGTGAGACAGATCCGGCTGCTCGGTCACGGGGCAGATGCTGTTCAGTTCATCGCTGGTGAAGCGCACTCGCGTGACGTTGGTCGGCGCGGCGAACACTTCGACGTGATCAACGGCGTGGCGCACCGTGTTGCCGAGGATTGTCAGGCCGGCCGGGGCTTGGTCCGGGGTCACGGTGAGATCCATGCCAGTAAAGGCTACGGTGAGGCAATGGGAACTGTTCTCTCCGATCAGCAGGTCAGCCAGTACGAACAGAACGGGTACCTGGTCCTGCCAGGGTTCGCAGGTTTGGGCGCGTGTGCGCAACTGCGGCGTCGAGCTCTCGAGATCGTCGAAGACTTCCAACCGACTGACCGCCGGACCGTGTTCACCACGAACGAGCAGGACCGAGTGACCGACGCCGAGTTCCTCGACTCCGCCAACGGCTCGTGGTGCTTCTTCGAAGAAGAGGCATT
>JANOEM010000320.1:0-2832 GCA_031413195.1 Actinomycetes bacterium | reverse complement strand
AGGAGCCCTATGCGCACCCTACTGATCCTCGCCTTCCTGCTGCTCGCCTTGCCCGCCGCCGCGCAGACAGTTGACTGGTCGAGCGGCACGGGCTCGCTGCGCTGCGATCAAGATGGCACGGCCACGATCACCTCGGGCACCTGGACGCTCACCGTGCCGGTGCTCGCAGGCGTCGCGGTGCCGCGCTTCACGGTGCCCGCAGTGACGGCCCCGCCCGCGCTTCGCACGCCGGTCGCCAAGTGCAAGAACGCCTTCGGGCAGGAGGGACCAAGCTCTCTCCAGAGCGTGACCTTTCCCGTTCCCGCCGCCCCAGGCGCTCCGACGCTGCTTCCGTGAGATGAAGTTCCTCTACCCCGACGGTCGGCTGACGACCTCGCAGCCGAGGGAGGTGGTATGCGAATGAAGTGGCTAGTCCTAACACTTCTGCTCGCTGTGAGCGCTTCCGCCCAGCCTGTGATTGTGCCCACCGGCCTCGCCCCGGCGTTCGTGCCAGCACCCAATGCGCCTGTGCTGATTGGGGGTGGCAGCGGTGGCGGTGGAGGTGGCGGTGCCAGCATCATCACCCCCGACGTGGACCTGCTCGCCTTCAATCTCTCTGACACCACCACGTCTCGAATTATCGAAGACTGCCCCCCTCCCTGCCCCGTTCACTTAGACGCGACCAGCACCACGGCGACGGGCAAGATCATCACGCAGCTGACGTTTATCTGGGACTTCGGAGACTCCGACGCCGGCACGGTGCCGCGCGGCGGGATCAATCGCTCGCTCAACACGAGCGGCTCGGCTCCGGTGGCGTTCCACAGTTACGAGCCGACCTCGTACCCTGATAACTGCGGCGCGGGGGCGAGCACTTGCAAGGTCTACACGGGCTCACTCACCGTCTACGCGGTGGACGGCGCGAGCGTCGTCAATCAGGCGCTCCCGTTCACGGTTCAGGTCGAGAACCCCGACACCACTTGGCCAGGAGCCGCTACCGACTGTTACGGCGCGTCTGCCACAGGCTGCCCGGCTGGCGCTGACTTCCTCGGTGCTACGCCAGCGTTCAATGCCTGCCAGACCGCAGCGACACGGGTGCTCTTCGAGAAGGGTCAGACGTTCACCATGTCTGCCGGGCAGACCGTCGGCAGTTTCAAGTGTCGATGGGGCAGCTACGGCAGCGGGGCGGACCCGATCATTGACGTAACGGTTGCGAGTGGTGGTTCGATCACGGCGAACTCGACATGCGGCGGGCATCGGATCGTCGGCATCGACTTCAACGGCCCCGGTGCTGGCGCGGTCGATCTTCTGAACGGCGGCAGTTGCCTGCTGCTCCACGACAGCGACGTGTCGGCCGTGCCGGGAGACGAGTTCTCTCAGATCCTTAGTGCGCCTGACGGCACCCCGCCGATCAGCAACTCGCAAATCTACGCGTACAAGGCGCGCGCCAGGAACCTCGGGTACACGGTCGGAAGTGCCCAGGGGGCGGCATGGTTTTGCAGTTGCGAGAAGTCAGCGGTCGTCGGTAGTGAATTAGGGAACGTCAACGGGGACACCGAGCAAACCGTCCGGCACGCACAGTTCGACCGCGTGGTGATCGACGCGAACGAGTTCTTTGAGAACGCCGCATCGGCCAATAAGGACACGATCGCCCTCCGCAACGGCAGCAACGTGGACAACGAGTGGGCTCCGAGCGTCTACGCAGTCTTCTCGCGCAACTCCTGCTCGGTAGACTTCATCACCTGCGTCAAGGTCGGCGAGACGAACTCGGGAAACACCGCCAACAATGCGCGCATCCAGAACATCTGGATCGCTGAGAACTCGTTCGAGGTCGGCTTGGGCTTGGGCAGTGCATTCGTGCAGCTACAGGTGAACGGGAACGCCACGAACCCCGGCTACACCGAGGACATCGTTTTCGCCCTCAACTACGGGAACGAGTCTAACAAGGCGCACGCGGCCGGGAACGGCGTCCGGTTCCTCGACGACGTTGCCGGTGGCACCGGAACCAAGGCCGGTCGTCGCGCGATCGGCAATACCTTCATCTACAACGGCGCAACCACCCTCACCTCGTCGCCAACCTTGATAGAGTTTGCGACCACGGCCGGGGCAGTGTGCGCCAATAACACCTTCTCACTCAAGATGAGCGGAACACCGACAATCTGCGGTAGCAGTGTCCCGAACGAAACAAACTTTGAAGAGTCGCAGGCGTCTCCGTCTGATCTGTGGAGCGTGACTGCCGGTTACCCGGCAGGCACAAACATCGACTTCAACGCTCTTAGGATCAACAGCAGCGACACGAACCTGGACTCTACCGGCACCGCCCTCATCGAGCCGCCGATCGTGCGCGACGTGTTCGGCAACACTTGCCCGAACGGGCTCACTGAAATCGGCGGGCACTGCATTGCTGATTAGGACTCTGGAGGAAACGTGAACGACACTGGCGCCGACCTAACTACTTGGCAGCAACTCGGCGCGCTTGTCGTCTCGCTGCTCGGGGGCCTCGGGATCGGGCGCGCGAGTAAGCGCGAGCAGATCGTCGAGGCGATCCAGAAGATGGAGCACACGATGGAGACTCAGCTTGGGGCGCTGCGTTCGGACATCAAGCTGCTGCTAGATCGGGGTGAGCGCAGATGACGGCGCTGGACGGCTTCACCGCTGGCCTCGGCTTCTTCGGCGCAGGCGCGCTCTGCGTGTTCGTGCTGTTCTGCGTCTGCCTCTACCTGCTCAAGCGGACGAGCGAATGAGCCGCCCCCCCGACCCGCACATTTGGGGGCCGCACTACGACCCGGGCGCCGGCGACGCCCCGGTGCCTCCGCCGCACGCACGCTACTGCGCACCGCACCGCGTTTATTATCG
>JANOEM010000319.1:0-10319 GCA_031413195.1 Actinomycetes bacterium | reverse complement strand
GATGCACACCACGTCTCGAGGGCCGAGCTCGGCACCTCTGCCGGAGAACAGCGGTCCGGGCCACGACACCAGGACTTCGTCGGCCATCGGAAACCGGCGGCGTGTCGCGAACACTTCTCGGGCATCGCACACCGTCACCCGGTAGCCGAGCACTTTCGCGACTTTGGCGAGGGCCGCCGTGAAGTCGACGGCACCGAAGATCCACATCTGGGGAGGTGGCGAGTAGCTCTCGATGAAGACTCTCACCGTCTGGATCTCGGCGTCGGCGAGGTCTTCCGGAGTCGTCTGACCTCGCGGGCCGTAATGACGGATCCCGTTTCCGGCGGCTTCGAGCTCGGCCAGTGCATCGCGGCTGACGATGCGATCGAGTTCGGGATCGCCGAGTGAACCCTGAGTCGGGCTTCCGGGCACGATCAGTAACTTCGCACCGACGTTCGGCCCGTCGATGACCGTGCAGAGGCCGACCGGCTCGTCGTTGCGGATGCGATCGCGGAGTTGTTCGTACAGGTTCACCGGGCTACCAGTTCAACGGTTCGATGAAGAGGTGGATGATTCCCCCGCAGGTGAGCCCGACCGCGAATGCCTCGTCATCGCTGTAGCCGAACGTGACAAGCTTGGGTCGTTGGTCGCCGTGCAGGATGCCGAGGGCCTCGCCAACCACGGCCCCCTCGACGCATCCGCCGCTGACCGAGCCGGCGACTTCGCCATCCTCGTTCACGGCCATCGCCGCGCCAGGGTCACGGGGGCCCGAACCTTCGATGTCGACGACTCGCGCAACCGCGACGCGCCGACCGTCGCGGCGCCAACGTTCGATGTCATCCAGAATCTCACGCATGCCGTACCCCTGTATTCGTCGCCGAGATGACCCGGGCGAGTTCCTCCATCGCTGCCATCGAGTGACCCTCCACGAAATGATCAACATACGGCAAAGCCGCAGCCATGCCGCGCGCGAGTGGCGCGTAGCCCGGTGTCACCTTGAGCGGGTTGACCCACACCAGGTTGTGTGTGATCCGCTGCAGGCGCAGCATCTGCTCGGACAGCAGCGTCGGGTCACCCCGGTCCCAACCGTCACTCATGATGACGACGATCGCTCCGCGTGCCATCCCGCGCACGCCCCATTCGTTGTTGAACGTCTGCAGGCACTCGCCGAGTCGGGTGCCGCCGCTCCAGTCGCTGACCCGACCGCTTGCGAGTTGAAGTGCTCGATCGGGATCGCGGCTCCCGAGTTCCTTGGTGACTCTGGTCAGGCGGGTTCCCAACGCGAACGCCTCGACTCGTTGGCGACCGGCGACTGCTGCCTGTACGAAGCGCAGCATCGCGCGCGCGTACGGTTCCATCGAACCACTGACATCGAGTAACAGGACAAGTCGACGCATCCGTTCGCCCGGCTCGCGCCAATACCGCCGGATTGGTTCGCCTCCGGCGCTCAGTGATGCCCGGACCGTGCGGCGGACATCGGGTCGGTACGGGTCACGGCGTGACGGTGTCAGGCGCAACGACCGGCGAGGCGGGCCGGCGAACCGCAGTCGGGTCATCAGCTGTTGGGCGATTCGTAGCTCGTCATCGGTGTATGCGCTGAAGTCCTTGTCGCGCAGGACTTCGGCGGCGCTGAATCGGAGCTGGATCGTTGGGTCGTCATCGTGTTCGGAACGCGCCTCGGGCGTGTCATCCCCGGATTCGTCACTGTCCATCTCGATCACGATTCGCTGTGGCTCTAGGATCTCCTCGACGGCAGCACTTGCGCCGCGTTGATCCCAGAACACAGCAAAGGCCCGATCGAACAAGGCGAGATCCTCGGGTCGGCGGACCAGTGTGGATCGAGCGGCCCAGTACACGCCCGATCGCTGTTCGATACCGACCG
Organism: Actinomycetes bacterium; assembly: GCA_031413195.1. Taxonomy (GTDB): domain Bacteria; phylum Actinomycetota; class Acidimicrobiia; order Acidimicrobiales; family Ilumatobacteraceae; genus WLMZ01. Next base: position 8,458 of record JANOEM010000319.1, on the reverse strand, counting down.
CGCCGAGAGCTTCGGTGAATGTGAGCACGCATCCGATCGGAACGCTGATGCCGAGGCCGCGCAGCACTCGTGTGAACGCCGTCGCAATCGTTGCGGCGTCCATCAGCCGTGGAGCAAGCCCCGCTCGAACGCCTGCTTGACCAGGTCGGCAACACCGTGGTGTTGCACGCGTTCGAGGTCTTCGCGGTACTTGAGCACGGCGCCGAGGGTTGCGGTGACCGTGGACTCGGACAATTGCGAGACACCCAGTCGGGCCAGTGCGGTCGCCCAGTCGATGGTTTCGGCGACGCCGGGGGGCTTGTACAGATTGAGCCCGCGCATGGCTTCGACCGCGGCCGCAACCTGGCGAGCCAGCACGTCGGTCACCTGTGGTGCCCGCATCCGAACGATCAGCACCTCGCGTTCGAAGTCGGGGTGTTCGACCCAGTGGTACAGGCACCTGCGCTTCAACGCGTCGTGCACGTCGCGGGTCCTGTTGCTGGTGAGAATCACCAGCGGTGGACGCTCGGCGCGGAAGACGCCGAGTTCGGGAACCGTGATCTGGAAGTCACTCAATACTTCGAGCAGGTACGCCTCGAACTCGTCGTCGGCGCGGTCGATCTCATCGATCAAGAGAATCGGCGGCGGACCGGCGACTGGCGTAATGGCCCTGAGTAACGCCCGCTTGAGAAGGAACCGCTCGTTGTAGAGCTGGCCTTCGAGCGCATCGGTGCCGAGACCGTGGGCCTCGCCGCTTGCTTCGGCGGCGCGAAGGTGGAGGAGTTGACGGCTGTAGTCCCAGTCGTAGACGGCCTGGCTGACGTCGATACCTTCGTAGCACTGCAACCGGATCAACTCGCCGCCGGTCCATCGACTGAGCACCTTGGCGACCTCGGTCTTGCCGACACCGGCCTCGCCTTCGAGAAGGAGCGGCCGACGCAGCGCGAGCGACAAGAAGATGGCCGTGGTCAATCCTTCGTCGGCGAGGTAGCTGTTCGCAGCGAGGGCCGCCGACACATCGTTGACAGTGAGGGACTTCTGCGACATCGGACTCAGGTTAGAGGCCGCCACACGAAAGGTCGCTGCTGTGAGTTCACGAGCCCTCGCGATATCGGCGAGAATCGTATTCGTGGCAGCGAGATGGAACCTGATGGAGCGAAGTTGGACGATCACGCTGTGGTCGTCACGGGCGACTGCGGTCACGGTCGTCGTGGTCGACCGCGACCGGCCGTACGAGGCCGCTCGATCGGTGAGCATGCACCAGATCGACGGGGTGTGGTCGGCCACCGTCGCTGCCAACGACGTCGGCGATGCCGATCTCTACGGGTTTCGTGTCACAGGGCCACGCAACGAGCCAGGCCGCTTCGATCCTGCCAAGATCCTGCTCGATCCGGAAGGGACCGAGGTCTGGTTCCCGCCCGACCACAACCGCGATCACGCTCGGGTTCACGGCGCGGACACCCTCGGGCGATCACCGCTCGCCGTTCTTCCGCACGCGTCTCAGCGCCAGTCGGTCCGCCGTGGGCCCCGCCACACCGTCAACGAACTGGTCATCTACGAAGTGCATGTTCGGGGTATCACCAAGAGTGCAGCGCATGTGCCCGAGCCCGTGCGGGGTACGTTCGCCGGTCTTCATCACGACATCGCACGGATGCAAGCACTTGGCATCACTGCGGTCGAACTGCTGCCGGTGCACCAGTTCGATCCGGATGAAGGGAACTACTGGGGATACATGCCGCTCGCTTGGAGCGCCCTTCATGGAGGGTACGTCGGCGGCGACGATCCGGATCGCGAGTTCGTCGAGATGGTCGAGGCGTTCCACGACGCGGGAATCGAGGTGATCCTCGACGTCGTCTACAACCACACGACCGAGGAGGACGAACTCGGTCCCACATATCACCTCCGCGCGATCGATGACCAGGCCTATTACGTGTTGCACGACGATGGCTCGTATCGCGACGATGCGGGTTGCGGGAACGTCGTTCGGGCCGCTCATCCTGCGGCGGCGGCATTGGTGCTCGGCTCGCTCGGCCGCTTCGCCGATCTCGGAGTCGATGGATTCCGCTTCGACCTCGGCTCGTTGCTCGGCCGGGATATCAATGGCGAGATCCAGTCCTCGAGCGAACTGATCGACCAGATCACCGCACTCGCTGCCGAGCGAGATATCCGCCTGATCGTCGAGCCGTGGGACCTGTCCGCGTATCAGGTCGGCGATTCGTTCCCTGGCCGGACCTGGGCCCAGTGGAACGGACAGTTCCGTGATCATTGCCGGTCGTTCCTTCGCGCCGAGGTCGGGTCCGCCGCTGGAATGGCTGGCAGCATTCTCGGCAGCCCGAACCTGTATGGAGGTGACATCGGGCGGAGCATCAACTTCGTCACGGCCCACGACGGGTTCACGCTGTACGACTTGGTCAGTTACGAACACAAGCACAACGACGCAAACGGTCACGGTGGGGCGGACGGCACTGACGACAACAAATCGTGGAACTGCGGATGGGAAGGTGACGAGATCCCAGACGACATCGGTGCCGACGTTCGAGCCCTGCGCGTTCAGCAGATGAAGAACGCGATGGTCCTGTTGTTGCTGTCTGGCGGGGTCCCGATGTTGGTTGCCGGCGACGAGTTCGCTCAGACCCAGCACGGTAACAACAACCCGTACAACCAGGACAACGAGACGACATGGCTTGATTGGGCGCGGCGACCGATGTTCGCCGATCTGACCGACTTCGTCACCATCGTGATCGCGCTCCGCAAGTCGCACGGTGATGGCGTAATCGAACTCCATGGCCTCGGTCCCGACCCGGATCTCGGCTTCACTTCACACTCGATTGCGTGGCAGCGCGGCGACCTTTATGTGATGGCAAACGCGTGGTGGGAGCCACTCACGTTTCAGGTGCAAGCCGACGGCTCGTGGTACGTCGCAGCTTGCTCGGATTCTTCCGGTGCAGATCTGGTCGAGAACCGGATCACTGTCGCTCCTCGCTCTACGGTCGTCCTCGCCCGACACCGGTAGCCCGGCACGAATCGCACCCGGCCCGCCGCGGCGCGCAGTTTGCAACAACGCGTGTGGCGAAGTGCGCACGGTCCCGATCGAAGCGGTCGTCACCACGGGGTTGCGCTCGATTTGCTACCGGTGGTGTGGCAAATCGCGCAGGGTTCGTGAACGAAGCAATCTTCGGACTTGATCGACGACCACCTTGGGACGTCGCTCGACCTGTCGCTTGGTGAAGTTGAGCACCGTCCACCCGTCGATCTCGAGTTCGTTTCGACGATATCGGTCATGCTCGAAGGCCACGAGCGAACGCATGTGTACGCCGTAGCCATTCATTTCGAAGGCGATTCGCCACTCCGGGTAGCTCCAGTCCAGTTCGAAGTCCGCGCCGGACGGCACAGTCACCATGTGATGCAGGACCAACGGAGGAAGTCCGTGGCGGCTCAACAACAGACCGAGCGCCGCCTCGGGCGGCGAGTCAGCGGCAGCGTGAAGAAGTGTTCGATCGCTCAATGCAGCTCGGGTGATATGAATGCCGGCGTGGTTCCGGAGCAGACTCATCTGAAACTCCAGGCGCTCGAGCGTGAGCACTTTCGAGGAAAGCCAAGTCTCGATCCAGACTGCCAGCATCGGGCTGCCGACGATCGTCGCGACGTCCAGGATCGTTCGTGCCGGTGACGTCACCGGCACGCCCCGCACGATTGATTGATCCGGTGGACGAACAGATCGATGGGAGAAGACTCCCGGGATTCGGCGCATGCCGGGAGCTGTCACTTCGCTGAGATGACACTGATAGTTGCGCATCCCCCAAACCGCTACGGCGAGCCGATGCGATCCAACAGCTCCACGACCGCTCGCAAGGACAGCAGCGAGGCCCCGCTGTTCCAGAGTGACGGGAGAAGCGGGATCTCGAAAGACGCCGCGATGAACCGGGATCAGCAGGTGGCGAACGAGGAGGTGATCCGTTTGGCGGGCGGTCAGGCCCGCTTCCCAGGCCTGGTAGCGCGTGACAAGGCCGTGTTGGGCGAGCAGAATCGGGTCGAGTTGAGCGTGCATTGCCGACTGTGTGCTTTCCATCGTCGAGAACGGAAAGACACTCGCCCGCGATCGATTTGCCACATTTCGTGTGGCAGGTGTTGCTCGGTTGTGGGCAATGGGTGCGGGACTGCGGCGGCGATCTGGAACCTTGCGCGATTTGCCACATCTCGTGTGGTGAAGCGAGCGGCGTGGTGTCAGCTGTCGAAGCCAAGACCGAGACGGTCGAGGCTGCGCAACCAGAGGTTGCGCTTGCCGGTGCTGTCTTCTCGGTTGAGTGACCACCGAGTGGTCTGGATGCCCATGAAACGGAATGGTTCCGGCGGGAAGGGGAGCGGCTTGTCTTTGACGAAGTTGGTCTGCGTTGCCTTGCTGCGGCGGCCATCGAGTAGATCGAGCATGACCTCGGCACCGAAGCGGGTCGAGGCGACGCCGAGGCCGGTGTACCCAACGGCGTAGGCGACCCGGCCACCCATCGCCTGGCCCCAGAACACCGAGAACCGACTGCAGGTATCGATCACGCCGCCCCATGCGTGGGTGAACTTGACCCCTTCGAGTTGGGGGAAGGTAGTGAAGAAGTGCTTGGACAACTTCGCCCATGTCTCGGGCCGACTCTCGAGCTCGGCGTGCACCCGGCCGCGCCAGTAGTAGATGACGTCGTACCCGCCCCACAGGATCCGGTTGTCCTCGGTCAGCCGGTAGTAGTGGAACTGGTTGGGGATGTCGCTGAGGCCCTGCCGGTTCTTCCAGCCGATGTCGGAGAGTTGGGCCGGCGTCAACGGCTCGGTGACCATGCAGTAGTCGTAGACGGGTGCGACGTAGTGGCCGATGCGCTTGAGCAGCGGCTTGAAGGCGTTTGTGGCCAGGGCGACCTTGCCGGCGCGCACCGCGCCGAGCGGGGTGGTGACCATGATCCCCACGCCGTCTTTTTCGATCGAGGTGGCTTTGGTGTCTTCGTAGATCGTCACGCCGAGAGATTCGGCAGCGGCCTTCAGGCCCCACACGAGCCGAGCCGGGTCGACGATGGCCGCGCGGTCCTTGCGCCACAACCCACCGGTGTACGTCGGTGAGTTGACCTGGGCTCGCATTGCGTCGCGATCGAGTAGTTCCGCCTTCTGGCCCATCTGTCGCAACTGCTGGTAGTCCTCGCGGAGCTCATCGAAGTACGAAGCGCTGTGATAGGTCGTTGCGACGTCGATCACACCAGTTCGTTCGTAGTCGCAGTCGATGGCGTACCGGTTGATGGCATCTTCGATGTCGTTGAGATTCTTCAGTCCGAGGTCTTCGAGGATGTCGATCTCTTCCGGGAATCGGGCCTGGCCGTTGGCGACGCCGTGGGTGAGGCTGCTCTCCATGAAGCCACCATTTCGGCCGCTCGCGGCCGAGCCCACCTCGTGGGAGTCGATCAGGATCACGGCGCGGGATGGATCGCGTTCCTTCGCGATGATCGCTGTCCACAGTCCGGTGTAGCCCCCGCCGACGATGCACAGGTCGCAACTGACAGTCCGAACGAGCGTGACGTTGGAGTCCGGCTCGTCGACGTCTTCGTACCAGTACGGATATGGGTCGGCGTCGGCAATCGCGTCGAGATGGAACTCTTTGACCGCTTCTTCGTCCATTGCCTCACCATGTTCAGATCGGATTGAGCGGATACCGGCTGCACCCTACTGTGTGGACGGCTACGGTCACCCGGATGGATCCGAGTAGGGCTGATCATTCGAACACGGGAATGAATCTGGGCATCGCGGGGCGTCGCGCCGCGGTTGCCGGTGCATCGAGCGGCTTGGGGCTCGCGTCCGCGAGGGCGCTTGCCGAAGCCGGTGCCGAGGTTGCGATCTGCGGTCGTGACCGCGGTCGCGTGGAAGCCGCCGCCGAATTGGTCGGGCATGGTTGCATTCCGTTGGTCTGCGATGTGTCATCGATCGAAGGCGGGACGAGTTTCGTTCATCAGGCCACCGAGGCGTTGGGAGGGGTCGACATCCTGGTACCGAATGCCGGTGGCCCACCTGCTGGAAACTTCGCATCGGTCAGGGCGGACATGTACGAGACCGCGCTCGACTTGAACCTTCTGAGCATCGTCGGGATGTGCAAGGCCGCGATCCCGGCGATGCAGGGGCAAGGCTGGGGGCGGGTTGTGGCGATCACCTCGGTCTCGGTGCGTCAACCGATCGCCGGCTTGATCCTTTCCAACACTGCCAGGGCGGGCGTGACCGGGTTCTTGAAGACCGTCGCGCGAGAGGTTGCGATCGACGGGGTAACGGTCAACACGGTTCAGCCGGGTATCCACGCCACCGACCGGTTGACTGCTCTGTACGGTGGAACGCCGGATCCAGTGGCGCTCGGAATTCCGGCCGGCGTCATCGGTGATCCGGACGATTTCGGTCAGGTGGTTGCGTTCTTGTGCAGCGAACAGGCAAAGTTCATGACCGGCGCGAATCTGCAGGTCGATGGTGGCGCATATGGTGGTCTGCTGTGATCACCCACGTCGTTTCATTTCGTTGGAAGCCCGACACCACGAGCGAGCAGGTCTCGGCGGTGAGCACGGCGCTCGCAACCCTGCCGGCGCTGGTTCCGAGCATCTCGACGTACCGGTTTGGTTCCGATCTTGGAACCAATGGCTCGGCCAACATGGACTTCGCCATCGTTGCGACCTTCGCTTCGCTCGCTGATTGGCGTCTCTACAACGAGGACCCCGACCACGACCGGATCAGGCGCGAAATCATCGGCCCGATGGTCGCTGAGCGGGCATCGGTTCAGTTCACGAGTTGACGGCCGTCGCCAGGAGAACCTCGACGTCGAATCGTTCGAAGTCGTGAAGCGTGGTGGCTATCGCGCCGATGCCCTCGCGGCGCAGCATCACGAGGGTCAGCGCGAGCTCGGGCCGGACTGAGTCGATCGAAGTGGCAACGGCGAGGTGCCGGCGGGAGACCCAAGTCGTCGCGACTGGCGCTAGGGCTCCCTTGCGAACGCCGTTGGGGTATTGCGAGAGTACCGTGGAAAGAGCGACGAGGCGATCCTCGCCGGCCTGGTAGCTTTCGACTAGGGCGCCGTACACGCCCAGCGAAGCGGTGTGGGCGCGGTCAGCCGGGTCCAGCAGGGCGGTGATGAAACCTCTGTCGAGCAGCACCGAACGGAGTTTCATACCGACACCGGATCAGCTTCAGCGGGAAGGCCGAGAGCCCGGCGTGAGCTCTCCGCGCGGAGGCGTGATTGTCGTCGTTCGAACCAGGCCCAGAACCAGAACGACAAGCCCACAAGCGCGAAGCCGACGAGACCGTCGATGACCCAGTGCTCGGCGAAGTAGACGAGTGATGTCAACATGAGTACGGGAAAGCAAAGCAGGAGCGCCTTCAGCCAGACCGACTTGACCCGTGGCAGGAAGAAGGCTGGAACGAAGAGCGCAAATGCCGAGTGCAGCGAGGGGATCGCTGCGACGGCGTTCCCCCAGTCGAGTGCCGACTGCCAGCCCTTGACGAATCCCTTCATCCCCAACTCACGAAATCCTCTGGCGGTGTGTCGAGTGACCGGAGCGATGATCTGGTAGTCGTACTTCCTTCTGTCAGCCGCCATCCAGGGTGGAATCGTGGGGATCACCACGAACATCACGCACGACACGAAGAGCAGTGTCGCAAAGCGCCTGATGAACCGAACCCACTCGCGGTGATCGGTCACCCAGAGCACAGCTATTGCAATGACCGGGAACACGAAGTGGGTGAAGTAGGTCACCGAGGCGACCTTGTCGTACCAATGGATCGTGCCCGGCTCGTAGTAGCGGCGCTGCAGCCAGACGTTCGGGTCCGTTCCTGCGAACAGGAATCGGTCGACGTTCCGTGCGGCCTCGACCTGCAGCGGAAAGCCGGCACGGTCTGCCCATCCGCGGCTTTGTTCGTAGCACAGCCACATCACGCAGTAACACGAGATGTCGCGTGTCAGGGTGGCCCAGTTGCGGAGCGGGCGGCCGAGATGGCCGATGACGATGAAGATCCCGACCGAGATCGCGACCGAGATCCTGTCGATGATCAGACCCTCAGCGATGAAGAACCAGAGGTATCCAACGACGTAGGAAGCAAAGAGAGCAAGCCGGATCCGGTACCACGGATCGATCGGCACGACATCGCGAAGCAGCCGTGAAGTACGGCTCGATCCGGCCAACGCAGGTGCATGTGCGACTGGTTGAACGAGATCGAGAATCGAATCAGACACGGTCACTCACGCTACACAGCCGTCTCCAACCGTTCTCGTCGCGAGCAAACCACCGTTCATGTCACCGCAAGGTACGGAATGCGATGACTGGTGGTGACATGAATGGTTTGGTTAGGTGGTGGAGGCTTGGAGTGCTCGGCGGACGAGTACTTGGGCGAGGTGGGTGCGGTATTCGATGCTGGCGTTGAGGTCGGCTTGGGGTTCGGCGTCGGCGGCGGCGAGTCGGGCGGCGTCTTCGATGGTTGCGCC
>JANOEM010000318.1:0-7676 GCA_031413195.1 Actinomycetes bacterium | reverse complement strand
CGTGCTCGTCGGCGAACTGCTCCGGGCTGCGGGCCGAACTCGCCTCGCCGATGAGCGGCTCGAACTGTTTCTCCCCGAGCAGATGTGAGGCGAGACGAAGATCGAACTCCCCCGCCGAATCGCCGCCTTCATTCGCCGACGCGGCCTAGAACCCAGTCTCGGCGACGAACTCACCGCAGCGTGCCTGACCGCCGTCGATGCCAACATCGTCAACCTCGATGTGGGCATCTACGCCGCGCTGGAGGAAGAAGCGCGGCAACGGTCCTTACGCGATGCCAGAGACTGGCCGGCGGTTGCAAGCGCCCTTGCGCTCAACGCTGCAGTCTGGACCAACGACAACGACTTCCTCGGCACCGGCGTCGCCACATGGACCACCGACACTTTGCATCGTTGGCTTCAACGCCAACCCGAGCGGTGAAGCCATCGCCGGACGCGGACGATCGGCCCACAGTCCGTCTCCGCCGAGTGTGACGTCGTGTGATCACGAGGACGAAAATCAGACGGATGACGTCGCCACACGAGGGTTGAGCGACAAGTGTCCGCCAGCCGGCCGAGCGATCGACCACCCACGACTCGCTCGTCGGTCAAGAAATGAATCGGTCAGCGGACGGCGAGCGTGTCCCGGAGTCGTCGAGCCGTGTGCAGGTCAGTCATTTCGTCGTCGACTGCGAAAAGGTCGCACGTTGTGGTCAGGAGCTCGAGCGCCTCGTCCGGCCGAGCCGTGTCGATGTGGAGCGAGGCAAGGCTGATCGCCGCCCGAAGTTGGAAGAATCGAGCGTTCTGTCGACCTGCGGCATCGAGGGCCCGTTCCAGAGCTGCCTCGGCCGGCTGGATGGCGGTGGCGTCGTGGGCCCTCAGGAGTTCGCCGTGGGTTCGGTGGAACTCGGCGTCCCACCAGTGAGCTCCGGATTCCGTCGCTGTGGCGAGCCGTGTCTCGATGTGATCGAGGGCCTCAGCCGTGTTCCCAGCAATTGCGAGAGTCGTGGCAAGAGATGAGTCGAGCGGGAAACACCACGCACCCCAGAACTCCTGCCAGACCGGAGCGACGGCCCGCATGAGGGCGAGGCCTGCGATGATGTCGCCTCCGAGCACCAGCGCGTTGGCGCGGAACCCGTCGGCGTAGGAGGACGCCACATCGGGCAGGGCGCCATCATCGACGAGCGCTTGCAGGACGTCGGCATAGCGGTGAAGGGCTTCCTGGTCCCCGTCGAGCAGGGCGATGTTCAGCGCACTGTTGAAGCTCTCCAGTCGGGTGTATGGGTGGCCGAGGTCCTCGGCGAGTGACATTCCAGACGCGGAGCGCTCGCGTGCCAGTTTCGGTTGGCCGAGCAGCCAGAGCGCCATCGCATCGAGGTTGCGTGAGCAGACCCCAGGGTCGTGACCTCCATACGAGAAGGTCAGCCGATGGTGGTCCTCTGGTCGATACCTCCGGATTCCGATCTCGGCGTGGTGGCGGACGGCCATCGGCTCACCAGCGAGAGACAGCGAAGACCATTGGACGTGGTGAGCCTCGAGCTCCAGGGCTTCATCATCCACGCCACCAGCCAACTCGAACAGTTCGTCGCCGAACTCACGCGCAACGCCGATCTGACCCCGCATCAGGTGAACGAACCAGAGCCCCCAGGCGGCCTCGTACTGCTGGCGTGTCGTTCCCGACGAAGCGGCGAGCAGGCGGGCCCGCCGATAGGCATCCTCTACGGCTTGGTCCGTAGGTCCGACGCTTTGTACGAGTGCGCCGGCGGCCGACAACTCGATCGAGAGCTCGAGGCATTCTCGGTCGCTCGTCATGACGTGAGTGAGCGACGAGCGGGCCTGATCCAGGTGATTGAGCGCATCGGAGAACGCCACGGCGATCGTGGCGCAGTCCGCAGCTCGAACCCAGGCCTCGACTGCTGCTCCGTACTGCTCGGCCCCAAAGTGGTGTCGAGCCAGCAACTCCGGTGACACATGAGCTCCGTCGGCGATGCTCACCTCCAAGAATCCGGCGACGCGACGATGGTGCTCGCGGCAGAGGCTCCGGGGAATCTCGCTGTACGCGACCTCCTGCGTGAGAGCGTGCTTGAACACATAGCCAGGTTCGCGTTGATATCTCGATCCGAACAGCAGCTCGGCAGCTTGCAGTTCGTCGAGGTCGTGGGAACGATCGATGAGCGTGCCGGCCACGATGGAGTCCAGCAGCGGAGCTGGGACATCGCGACCGACGACGGCCGCGAGCGACAGGATCTCGCGCGCGCCGTCCGAAAGCCTGCCGATGCGGTCAGCCACGAGCGTGTGCACCGATGCCGGCACCTGACTCGGCGACGAGGTGTGCACGAGCTTCAGGCCACCTGGCTCACCGATCAGACTTCCTTGCGCCTGAGCCGACCGAACGACCTCTTCGATGAACAGTGGCGTTCCGCCTGTTCGGCCGACTACCGCAGACTTCCATCGCTGGACGGTCGGGTCATCGCCGACGAGATGATCGATCATCAGGCCCGAGTCCGACGAACTGAGCGCGTCGATCCGGAGGTGCTCGAAATAGCTCTTCGTCAACCATGGATCCATGAAGTCCGGCCGGTAGGTGAGCATCGCGACACACGGACGCCGAGCGATCTGGGTGACGATGACGTCGACGAGATGCAGTGTCGCTTCGTCGAACCAGTGAAGATCTTCGAACACAACGAGCGACGGTCGTTCGTCGTCGATGAGGACGTCGATGAGGACGTCGAGCGACCGCGATCGACGGAGGTCGGGGTCGACGGAACTCCAATCGTCGCTCACACGATCTGGACGGAGCACGGCCAGCAGGGCTGGCACGTCCAGGAGAGAACTTGTCCCGGTGTGTTCCAGGTGCGATCGGAGCGTCGCTTCATCGGTGAGCTCTCGAGAACTCACGTGGAGACGGTCCATCACGACGTTTCGGATCGGGAAGAACGGCGTTCGAGCTTCGAGCGGTGAGGCGGCCGCCACGAACGTCTCGAATCCGTGTGTCGACGCGAGCAACACGGCCTCGTGGACGAGCCTCGACTTGCCAGCACCTGGCTCGCCGCTCACCGCGACGACCCGTCCGTGGCCGCTGGTGACGCCGCTCAGCAGACCGTCCACCCGGCCGATCTCGTGATCGCGTCCGAACAACGGAGTGAGGCCCCGCTCCGCGCGCGCTTCCCACGGGCTGCTCCAGCTGGCGTCGTCATCGAGGCGATAGAAATCGCCGGCACCGACGGCGTGCGATCGGGGTCCGCACCGGCGGACACCGCGCAACCCCACGGCCAGGTCGTGAGTCTCGGCGGCGAGGAGGATCTCGCCCGGGAGCGCTGCGGCGGTCAGTGATGTCATGCGCTGCACTGGAGCGCCGTGAACGGTCCGTCTGCCATCCGTTGGTGCCGAGCCCGACAGGACCTCACCGCTGACGAGCGCGATCTGCCAACTGAACCGGGTCCCGTCGGGAGCACCCGTCGCTGCGGACTCACGGATCTCCATCGCGACCTGCACGGCCCTCATCGCATGGTGCTCCTGAGCGACCGGAGCTCCGAACACGCCAATCGTTGCAGCACTCTCTTGGATCGATTCGCCTCCGTGTCGTCGGATGATCGCCTCGATGTCGCCCGCGAACGCATCAGTCGACCGTCGCCACTCTTCGGGACTCATCGATGATGACTCCGGTGACTCGATGCGAAAATCGCACCGCAGCAGCGTCACGACCTTGACGGTCGACAAGGTCCGCTCACCGACCTGTTCGGCACCGGGTTGTGGCTCGGCAGTCTGGCTGACGGCGACCGGAGCGATCAGGCGGTACCCGGACTTGTGAACGGTTTCGATGACTCGCGGTGAGCGGGCGCTGTCGTCGAACGCGCGTCGGAGCTTGATGATGGCTGCGGAGACGGCATCGTCACCGACGAACGCCCCGCCCCAGATCCGGTCGAGAAGCTCGGCTCGCGAGACGACGACACCCGGCCGCGTCGCGAGGAGGACGAGCACCTGCATCGCCTTGGGCTCGAGTCGCCGGGTGTTGTCGCCCTGAGTGATCTGGTGCGCGGCACTGTCGAGTTGCCAGCCGCCGACGACCAAATCGGGATCCTTCATCCGTAGGAACTTAGTAGGAACAACATCGGTGGCCCTTCAGGACTCCTTCGCCGCAGTCCGCGATCATGGCACCCAGCGCGCCACAGGGTGGTTCATCCGCTGGCCCGGCGCCCTGACCGAACAAGGAGAACCGATTTCATGGCAATGTACCGACACCATCTTCCGCAGTTGGACGGAGGCCTGTTCCTCAACGATGCCGGCCTCGAGACCGACCTGATCTTCAACCACGGCATCGACATACCTGAGTTCGCAGCCCACACCTTGCTGCCCGACGGGCACGGCCGCGCCGCACTGACGCGGTACATGGAGGGCTTCCTCGGCCTTGCGCGCGACACCGGGTCCGGCTTCGTACTCGACACACAGACGTGGCGGGCACAGTCGCACTTCTCCCAGGCTCTTGGCCAAACTCCAGCAGAACTACGCGTCGCGAACCGGCAAGCGGTCGAGTTCGCATCCGAACTCCGAGACCGGTTCTCGGCCAACGCTCAGCCGATCGTCCTCAATGGTCTCGTCGGCCCTCGCGGCGACGCCTACGCACCGGAAGAGGACATCGCCGCCACGGAGGCTCAGCGCTACCACAGCGAACAGCTAGGTTGGCTCGCCGAAACAGACGTCGACATGGTGACCGCGCTGACGTTCACACAGTCCGACGAAGCGGTCGGTGTCGTCCGTGCCGCCGAGTCGCTCGGGCTGCCGGTCGTGGTGTCGTTCACCGTGGAGATCGACGGCCGGCTGCCGACCGGACAGCCGCTCGAGGACGCGATCACCGCGGTCGACGAGGCAACCGGCGGCGTGGCTGCCTACTTCATGGTCAACTGCGCGCACCCCGACCACTTCGCTCACCAGTTGGCCGACACCGAGTGGGCTCGCCGGATTCGAGGGATTCGCTGCAACGCATCTCGGATGAGCCACGCCGAACTCGACGAATGCGACGTCTTGGATGACGGCGACCCCGCCGAACTCGCCGACAGCTATCGACGGTTGAAGAATTCGCTGCCATGGCTGAACGTCTTCGGAGGCTGCTGCGGCTCGGACCTCCGCCACGTCACCGAGATCGCCCGGTCACTCACCACCATGTGATCAGGATCGGCCACAGGTGAGGACGGAATTCCGACGGACGGGACGGCGAAAGGACTGGAAGGATCCCTTCGATCGGCGCGTTGCACCGGTGTGGGCGATCCGCGCGCAGCCTCAGACTCTGATCATTCCAACGGAGGACATTCGGCGTTCGGTGAGGAGCGCAGCTAGGTCGTCGATGTCACTGGTGAGGAGCGTGTCATATGGCTCGCACATGAGGGCGAGAGCGGCGGCGTGGACATCGTCTCGTCCGGTGGCGGCAAGCAGGCGTCCCGCAGCTTGGGCGAGTTCGACGGTGAGGGAGCGGATGTCGACGCCCTTGATTGCTTGAGCGAGACGTGCTTGACGGGCGGGGCGCCGCCATACCCGCCCGACGATGCCGGCGTGGGTCAGGATCTGTTGCTGGGATTGGTGCGCGACGGCGAGGCGTGCCCACATAGATCTGTCGTTCCGGTCAAGGGCAATGAATGCACCGGCGTCCAGGACCAATCTGCTCACGCTGCAGAGGACGCCTTCTTCTTGGTTCGTGGGCGCACCGTCTGCTTCCGGTCGGCTTCGGCCTGCCGGTTCAGTTCCTCATCGGAGAACACGCCGAACTCGGCGGTGTAAGAGTCGACGGCGGCGGCGAGCGCGTCTTGTCGTTCGAGCTCGTCAAGGCGTTGCGCGAGGGCGTCCTGCAGGATGCCCGACACGTTCAGGCGTGCAGTTTGTGACTTGACCTTCTCGTACAACTCATCGGGCAGGTAGACCTGCATCTTCGGCATGCGGCCAACTATACACCCATTGATCCCGAGCGCGCCGTACGTGAGGTCGATCGCTGAGCACGTTCAAGGAATCACCGCTCCGATCTCGGACCAGGAACGGTCCGCGTTGCGAGCATGAGCTCAACCACGCTGCGCTCTCAGTTCTGTGCGACGGTCAGGTCTCGTCTCCGACCATCTCAGCGAGATGCCGGGCGATCGGCCAGGCTCGGTCGGTGGTGTTCGACAGCACGCTGAACGTCGAGCCGTCGGGAAAGCGTGTCGAACGAAACGACGCCCCCGCATCCATGCCCTCCATCGTCATCCGGCCGGGTTGCTCATCGAGCCACATCCCCATTCCGTAGCGCGCGTCCACAACTGGCGCAGTGGCCATCATCGACACCGCGTCGTTGCCGAGGCGACCGTCGATCAGGGCAGTCCAGAGTCGATGAACATCCTGGACGGTCGTGAAGACCCCTCCGTCGCCGAATCCGACCACCGGCAGGTGGAGCACGTTCGTGCGCAGGCCCTCGGCGAAGAGGTACCCGATGGCTACGTCGCCCGGCAACGAATCCATGCGAAGGAACTCGGTTCGAGTCAAGCCAGCAGGGCCTGTGACGCGCTCGGCGATGACCTCGGAGTAGGGCTTGTCGGTCGCTCGTTCCAGCAGGACAGCCAGGAGCACGTAGCCACTGTTGCAATACGAGAACTCGGTGCCGGGCACGAACTTCTGGACGTAACCGTCGAGCGCAGCCAGGTAGCCGCTCGAACCGTCGAGCGTGTGCACGGGAACGCTCATTGCGTAGTCGAGCCTGTCGGGATCGGCGTCCCCGTCGAAGTAGTCGCCAATGCCCGACCGGTGGTTCAACAAAGTTCGTATCGTCACCCGATCGTCGACGAGCGGCAACTCACCGCCGAGCAGGTCCCGAACAGGCGCATCGAGGTCGAGGAGTCCGTCGGCGACCACCGACAACACGCCGAGAGCGGTCAGCGTCTTGGTGCCGCTTGCGATCCCAAATCTGTGCTCGACGGTGTTCACAACACCGTGAGCGCGATCGGCGAGGCCATACGCATACGTATCGAGGTCGCCGTTGCGTTCGATCCCGACCACCCCACTGAACAAGTGCTCCGCAGCGAGCCGATCGAGATCAGTTTCCACCCAAGGCATCCTGCCAGACGCACCCTCGACGGGCGGCGAACTCAGGGTGTCGGATCGGGCTCCCAGAGCGTCTTCGCGTAGCTCGCCTCCAGCGACTCGTCGATGACCTCGGGCGGCACGTCGCGGAGCGCAGGAATCTGGTCCCGGATGATGCAGCCCAGCGTCGGGATGGTCGACCGGTCGGGCCAACTCTCTGGCTGCCACAGCGCACTGCGTCGGAATGCCTTCGCGCAGTGCATGTACTGCTGAGTCACCGTCACGCCAATGGCGGCCTTCGGGCGTCGATCCTTTACCGCGCACGCGTCGAGCACCGCCGGGTCGGTAGTGACGCAGGCGTGTCCGTTGACGCGTAGCGTCTCGTCGACTCCCGGAACGAGAAAGAGCAGACCGACTCCCGAACCGGCGATGATGTTCGTGATCGAGTCGAGCAGGTTGTTGCCCGCCAGGTCCGGAATGGCGAGGCGATGGTCGTCGAGAACCACCACGAAGCCAGGTGGGCCGCCCTTGGGTGAGACATCGCCCGAGCCGTCAGGTGAGGTCGTGCCCACGAGGACGAAGGGGGCTGTCTCGATGAAGGTGCGAGCGTGCTGGTCGAGGCGGGGCAGCACCTTCTCTACGGTGCTGCCAGGCAGGCGATA
>JANOEM010000317.1:0-2773 GCA_031413195.1 Actinomycetes bacterium | reverse complement strand
ACGTTGTTCTTGGTGTCTTCCCATCCCCACCGGGCGCAGTAGCCGAGGTGAGCTTCGAGGACCTGACCAACGTTCATCCGGCTGGGCACGCCGAGCGGGTTGAGGATGATGTCGACCGGGGTGCCGTCGGACATGTATGGCATGTCTTCGATCGGGAGGATCTTGGAGATGACACCCTTGTTGCCGTGGCGACCGGCGAGCTTGTCGCCGACGCTGATCTTGCGCTTCTGGCCGACGTAGACACGCACCAACTGGTTGACGCCCGGCGGCAACTCGTCGCCGTTCTCGCGGGTGAAGACCTTGACGTCGATGACCTTGCCGTTCTCGCCGTGGGGAACCTTGAGGCTGGTGTCGCGAACCTCGCGAGCCTTCTCACCGAAGATCGCGCGCAGCAGGCGCTCTTCCGGCGTGAGCTCAGTCTCACCTTTCGGGGTGACCTTGCCGACGAGGACATCGCCTGGGCCGACTTCGGCGCCGATCCGGATGATGCCTCGGTCGTCGAGGTCACGCAGGATGTCTTCGCTGAGGTTGGGGATGTCACGCGTGATCTCTTCCAAGCCGAGCTTGGTGTCACGCGCATCGACCTCGTGCTCTTTGATGTGAATCGACGTGAGCACGTCGTCTTTCACCAAGCGCTCGGACAGGATGATCGCGTCTTCGAAGTTGTAGCCCTCCCAGGGCATCAGCGCGACGAGCAGGTTCTTGCCGAGGGCGAGTTCGCCCATGTCGGTCGACGGGCCGTCGGCGATGATGTCGCCCTTGACGACCTTGTCGCCCTCGTGAACCCTGACCCGCTGGTTGATACAGGTGTCCTGGTTGGAACGACGGAACTTGGCCAGGCGATAGACCGACTTGCCGAGGGTCTTGTACTGGACGGTGACGCTGTCGCCGCTGACTTCGATGATCTCGCCATCGTCGGCGGCCTGGACCAGGTCGGCCGCGTCGCGAGCGGCGCGCGCCTCGATACCGGTGCCAATGTATGGGGCCTCGGCGCGAACCAGAGGAACG
Organism: Actinomycetes bacterium; assembly: GCA_031413195.1. Classification (GTDB taxonomy): domain Bacteria; phylum Actinomycetota; class Acidimicrobiia; order Acidimicrobiales; family Ilumatobacteraceae; genus WLMZ01. The sequence goes on along the minus strand of JANOEM010000317.1, from coordinate 1,765 downwards.
GCCTGACGCTGCATGTTCGCACCCATCAGGGCGCGGTTGGCATCGTCGTGCTCAAGGAACGGGATCAGCGCGGTCGCGACCGAAACGATCTGGCGCGGCGAGACATCCATATAGTCGACTTCGGTGCCGGGCACGAAACCAATGTCGGTGGTCGCGCCGAAGAAGCTCTCGGCTTCGAGCATCTTGCGCAGGTCGTCGAGGCTGGCGGCCTGCGGCGAACGACGCACGAGCACGCGGTCGACCTTGAAGGTGCCGTCTGGGTTGATCGGCGTGTTGGCCTGGGCGACGACGTAGTTCTCTTCCTCGTCAGCAGCCATGTACACGATCTCGTCGGTGACCTTGCCACCGACGACCTTGCGGTACGGGCTCTCGATGAATCCGAATTCGTTGACCCGGGCAAACGTGGACAACGCACCGATCAGACCGATGTTCGGGCCTTCAGGTGTCTCGATCGGGCACATCCGGCCGTAGTGGCTGAAGTGCACGTCACGGACTTCGAATCCGGCACGCTCACGTGAGAGACCGCCCGGCCCGAGCGCCGACAGACGGCGGCGGTGGGTGAGCCCAGACAGCGGATTGACCTGATCCATGAACTGCGACAGCTGGCTGGTTCCGAAGAACTCCTTGATCGCAGCGACCACGGGACGGATGTTGATCAGGGTCTGGGGCGTGATCGCCTCGACGTCCTGGGTGGTCATCCGCTCACGGACAACGCGCTCCATCCGGCTGAGGCCGATCCGGACTTGGTTCTGGATCAACTCGCCGACGCTGCGGATGCGGCGGTTGGCGAAGTGGTCCTGATCATCCAAGCGGTAGCCGGGCTCTTGCTTGACGAGGTGGAGCATGTAGCTGAGCGCAGCGACGACCTCGCAGCGGCTGAGCACATCTTGATCATCGGTCGGCAGGTCGAGCAGTTCGCCGTCGAGGCCGAACAGATCGGTCAGCTTGGCGACTTCGGAGCCGAGCTTGCGGTTGAGCTTGTAGCGGCCGACGCGGCTGAGGTCGTAACGACGGTTCTCGAAGAACGCGTTGCGGAAGAAAGCACGGCTGGATTCCAACGTCGGCGGCTCGCCGGGACGGGCCCGCTTGTAAATCTCGATCAGGCTCTCGTCCTGGGTAGGAGCGAACGGACGCTCCTTGTCCCACTGATCCTCGAGGAAGTCGAAGTGCGAGACGAACCGGTCGATGAACCCGGGGGCGTGTTCTTCGTCGTAGCCGAGGGCACGCAGCAGGGTGAAGATACCGAGGCGACGCTTACGGGCCACGCGGGTACCGGCCGTGACGTACTTGCCGGGCTTGTGCTCGACATCGAACTCGAGCCACTCGCCACGGTACGGGTGAACCGTGCCCTTGACGAGTTGGTGCTTGCTCAGGTTGCGCAACCGGAAGCGCTCGCCCGGCTCGAAGATCACGCCGGGGCTACGGACCAACTGGCTGACAACGACGCGCTCGGTGCCGTTGATGATGAAGGTGCCCTTTTCGGTCATCATCGGGAAGTCACCCATGAACACGGTCTGCTCTTTGATCTCGCCCGTGTTGCGGTTCATGAATCGGGCACGCACGAAGATCGGCGCCGAGTAGGTCATGTCCTTTTCTTTGCACTCCGCGACGGTGAACTTCGGCGGTGGGCGCAGATCTTCGTCGTCGGGGTCGAACTCGAGCTCGAGCTGGAGTGCTTCGGAGAAGTCCTTGATCGGCGAGATGTCACGGAATGTTTCCGCCAAACCGAAGTTCAGGAACCATTCGAAGCTCTCGCGTTGGATCG
>JANOEM010000316.1:0-2034 GCA_031413195.1 Actinomycetes bacterium | reverse complement strand
GGCGCAACCATCGAAGACGCCGCCCGACTCGCCGCCGCCGACGCCGAACCCCAAGCCGACCTCAACGCCAGCATCGAATACCGCACCCACCTCGCCCAAGTACTCGTCCGCCGAGCACTCCAAGCCTCCACCACCTAACCATTCATGTCACCACCAGTCATCGCTTTCCGTACGTTGCGGTGACATGAACGGTGGTTTGCACGCGATGAGAACGGCGTTCGTGCTTTCGGGCGGTGGGAATCTGGGCTCGGTCCAGGCAGGGATGCTCCAGGCGCTGTTTCGGGCCGGGATCAAGCCGGACCTGATCGTTGGCACATCGGTCGGTGCCGTCAACGGTGGTTGGCTGGCGGGCCGCGGCATGGACGCCGACATCTCGGAGTTGGCTGAGGTGTGGCGAAACATGCGCCGCACCGACGTGTTCCCGACCCGACTGTTCGGTGGCTTGCTGGGCTTCGTCGGCCGCTCGGACCACCTCGTTCCGTCGTCGGGGCTGCGCAAGATCCTGGAGCGCGAACTCACCTTTGACCGCCTCGAGAACTCCCTGATCCCGTTTCACGTGGTCGCAACCAATCTGCTGACCGGCGTCGACGTATTGCTGAGCCGGGGCGATGCGATCGACGCGATCTGCGCGAGTTCGGCCATTCCCGGGGTGTTCCCTGCGGTTCGGATGAACGACATGACTTTGGTGGACGGCGGCGTCATCAACAACTGTCCGATTTCGCACGCCATCCAACTCGGCGCGACCGACGTCTGGGTTCTTCCCTGCGGCTACGCATGTGCGCTGGCCGAGCCACCCAAGGGTGCCCTCGGCACCGCCCTCCAGGCAATCAGCCTGCTCGTGCAGCAGCGTCTGCGGATCGATGCCGAGCGGTACGCCGACTCGTGCAACCTGCGTATCGCTCCGGTGCTGTGCCCGATCAGGATTCCCCCGACCGATTTCTCCAAAGCTGATCAGATGATCCGTGATTCCGATGAGCTCACGACCGCGTGGCTCGCCGATCCGGCGGTTGCGATGGTCGATCCGCTTGGCCCCCACGGCCACCCGACCGGTTAACGTGCAGATATCTGACGCACCGTCAGAAAAGCTCGAGACGTAAGGGGTCAACCATGGGGAATCCGGTCATCGTCGAGGCGGGTCGAACCGCGATCGGTAAGCGCAACGGGAGCTTCGCCAACCTGCACGCGGCCAACCTTCTCGGGGCCGCCCAGGTCGGTGTGCTCGAGCGGGCCGGCGTCGATCCATCTCATGTCGGCCAGATCGTCGGTGGCTGCGTGACCCAAGCGGGCGAACAGGCCAGCAACATCACTCGCACCGCATGGCTGCATGCCGGGATGCCGTACCAGGTCGCTGCCACCACGATCGACACCCAGTGCGGCAGCAGCCAGCAGGCGAATCACATGATCCACAACATGATCTTCGCCGACGTGATTGATGTCGGCTTGGCCTGCGGGGTCGAGCACATGAGCGCTGTGTGGCTCGGGGCGAACGTGCCGAACAACGACGGCAACTTCATCAACGGCCGCTCCAAGCCTGACGACTTCTCGATCGACATGCCCGATCAATTCGGAGCAGCCGAGCGGATCGCACACCGTCGCGGCATCACTCGCGACGACGTCGACTTCCTGGGATTGGTCTCGCAGCAAAAAGCCATCCGAGCGACTGAAGAGGGCCGCTTCGAAAGCCAAATTATCCCGGTGGCGGTCACTGACGCGGAGGGCAACTCTTCGATCATCACTCGCGACGGTGGGCTCCGCGAGACCACCGCTGACAAACTCGCGGCGCTCAAGCCGGTCATCCCCGACGGCATCCACACCGCTGGGAACAGCAGCCAGATCAGCGACGGCGCGGCGGCGGTGCTGTGGATGAGCGAGGACCGCGCCCGGGCCGAGGGTTTGCGACCGCGGGCTCGCATCCTCGCCCAATGCCTGGTCGGCAGCGACCCGTACTACCACCTCGACGGGCCGGTCGATGCGACTGCCAAAGTGCTCGCAGACGCAGGAATGACCATGGACGACATCGACATCATCGAGATC
>JANOEM010000315.1:0-13746 GCA_031413195.1 Actinomycetes bacterium | reverse complement strand
TCGCCGGGCCGAACTGATCGCCTACGTCCCGCAGTCGCCGTCGCTTCCGGAGGAGATGACAGCGTTCGACTATGTACTGCTCGGCCGAAACCCGTACGTCGGCTACTTCGGTACCGAATCGGCCCACGACCGGGCGATGGTTGTCAACGTGCTCGACCGGCTCGACATGATTGGTTTTGCGCGCCGGGAGCTCGGCTCACTCAGCGGTGGTGAACAGCAACGATTGGTCATCGCGAGGGCACTGGCCCAGGAAGCCCCGATCCTGTTGCTCGACGAGCCGACCAGCGCTTTGGACATCGGTCATCAGCAGCAGGCCCTGTAGCTGGTCGATCGGCTCCGCCACGAACACGGCCTGACCGTGATCTCAGCCATGCATGATCTCACGCTGGCCGGCCTGTACGCCGATCGGCTCGCGTTGTTGCACGAAGGACATCTCGTCACTGCCGGCGCTGCATCCCACGTCCTGCGCGCCGAGACACTCGCGGAGTTCTACGGAGTGAGCGTGACGGTTCATCATGAATCGGACGGGACGGTGGTGGTGGTACCACGTCGGACCCTTCGCTGATCAGTGCTTGGTCAGTGCACCGTTGCGAGGATGTCGTACAACGAGGCGATCACGGGAATGTCGTGGTCGTTGGTCAGCACGTCCGCTGCCTCGTCCAAACGGGTCCACCGAACCTCGTCGACCTCGGCGTTCGGCTTGAATCGACCCGAGATCGGCCGCATCGCCCAGTAGCGGACGTGTTTGTCGCGTGCCTTGCGATCGAGATACATCGTGCCCGGCAGTTCTGGACCGACATCGCAGTGCAAGCCGGTCTCCTCCCTGACTTCTCTCAACGCCGCGCGGAGCGCATCCTCGCCGACCTCGAGCTTGCCCTTTGGCAGCGACCAGTCCCGGCGTCGTGGGCGATGGATCAACAGGATCTCCATCAACGGCCCCCCGTCGTGTCTCCAGATGACTCCGCCCGCAGCCTTGATCACAATGCCACCTTAGGAAACGCGGCAGCACAAATCGCGTCTTTCGATCACTCAGGCGGCAGATGAATGCGAGTGGGTGGTGACGATGTCGTGAATGGCAGCGCCGGTCAGTTCGTCGTGCTCGAGCAGGCCACGGGCGATGGCCATCATCGCGTCGCGGTACTCCAGCACCATGCAGGCGGCTCGGTCCGCTGCGCTATCCAGGATGCTGTCGACCTTGGTGCGACTGGCTTCGTCGGCCAGCACCTTCGAGACGAGGTTGCCGGCGCCGGGCATTGCCGCTGCCTCAAGACTGATCAGACTGTCACCGGCGCCCAACTGGCCGACCATTTGTGACGCGATCGTGGTTGCGACCTGCAGATCCGACGCGATCCCGCTGCTCGCTTCGCCGAACTCCTGGATCTCTGCTGCCCTCCCGGCCAATGCGACCACGATCAGGTCGCTCGCTTCGGTGGGCGTGCGGAGGTGCTTCTCATCGGCGTCACCGTGGCTGACCAGACCGAGCGCGCTTCCTCGGCGAAGAATCGATGCGATCCGGATCTCTCGACCGAACAACGCAGCGGTCAAGGCGTGACCTGCCTCGTGAATGGCAACCCGGTTCCGCTCGTCGGGGTGGTAGCCGACCTCGTGGGAGATGCCGACCTCGGTGATCAACTGCGCTTCGACGATGTCGTCGGGAGTCATCGCCCGCCGACCGTGGCGGAGGGCAATGATCAAGGCCTCGTCCAACAGTCGTTCGATCCGCACGGGTGTGTATCCAGCGGAGATGTCAGCGACCGATCGCGCGGTCACCTCGTCGGTGTGGGACTTGCGATCGAGGTAGTACCCGGCGATCTCGACCCTGTCGCTGTGGGGCGGAAGATCGAAGTGGATGATCCGGTCGAATCGACCGGGGCGGAGCAACGCGGGGTCGAGGTCGGCGGCGCGATTCGTGGCTGCGATCAGCAAGATGTTGGCGGTCGATGGCTTCGGTCGAGCGAGCGCCATGTGATCGGGCAGGAGCGAGTTGAGACGATCGATCCACTTTGCCTTCATCTTCTGCCCGCCGGTGGGCAGGTCGAAGCTCTGCATCTGGACCAGAAGTTCGTTGACGATGCCGGCACTGCCTTCGCGCGACGAGTTGGCGCCCATCCCAGACCGAGCGCCACCGATTGCATCGAACTCTTCGATGAACCCAATTGCGCCGCCCTCTGCTCGGGCGGCCTTGCGCATTGCCTTGAAGAAGGTCCGGATCTTGCGGTTGGTCTGTCCGTAGAACATCGACTGGAACTCGCTCGCGGAGACGAACAGGAAGGGAACCCCGGCCTCGGCGGCCAGTGCCTTGGCGAGGTAGGTCTTGCCCGTGCCGGGTGCACCTTCGAAGAGGACACCACGGCGAGGGGATCCGCCGAGTTCGTCCGCGAAGGTTTGGTGGTTCATGAACAGGTTGAGCGAATCGACTGCTTCTCGGCGCGTCGCCTCTGCACCGACGACGTCGGCCAACCGGACCTTGCTGTCCGACGGCCGGAGAAGCGTGTGCGGCGACTTGCCGGCAGCGATATAGGGGATGAGCGCGAGGGCGCCCATCATCACGAGCAATATCACCAACAGCGTCAGCTCGGGACTCTCCGTGATGATGCTGGGAAGCCCGAACTCGACCGGGTTGCCGCTGAGTTGGCGGTACCAGAACCACATCAAAGGGATGCCGAGCATCACCGCGAGGCGCAGGAGTCGCTTCTGTCGGGACCGTTCACGGTTCGCCGTCGTGTTGACGGTTTGCCCACGCATCAGTGTTCCGTGCTGCATGTCAGTGATGTCCATGACGTTTCCCCTGTCTGAAGTGCTGGTGGTCCGGTTCCGTTTCGGACAACGCTTTCGGACAACATAGCACGACTTTCACGTACAGTGGTGAGGTATCACTCAGAGTGGTTTGTCAAGAACGGCGCGTCCCAACACTTGACGATTCCTGTACCGATGATTTGTCGACACATTCTGGAACGCACTCAGGCGGGGTGATCGAGAAGTGCAGGGAATCCATCCAGCACGTGCGTGTGCAGCATCCAGCCGCGGCTGCGAACCGTCACGATCGCATCGGCCCCGATCACTCGCCGGACGCCGACCAGGAGGGAATCGCAGCGACGATCGCTGAGCTCGGCGATGCCGACACGGCGGGCCAACTCGCGGCGACTGACAACTCTGCCGGCCCGCTCGGCGAGAGCGAGAAGAACAGCCCGCTCCTGTGTGCCCAAGTGCCCGAGGGGGTCTGCAGCACTTGAACGGGGGGTCACAGGAGCGGGGCTGATCACTCAGACGACCATACGACGCCCCGGTTACCCGTGTGTTCGCCCTCTGTGAACACCGTGTAAATCGGCCCGCGACGTGCTGAACGTTGTCAGCTGCACTTGGACCGTTGCGATGCTTGCGGTCAGACTTTGCGGATGGATTTGAGCTACGCACCAGCCGACGAAGAATTCCGGGCCGAGATCCGCGGGTGGCTCGAAGGCCACCTGCCGCGCGGCTGGTTCGAAGCGGACTTCGAGATGACTGCGCAGGAGCGCAAGGCGTTCAACGAATCGTGGCCCTCGACACTGTTCGAGGGTGGCTGGATCTGCGCGACCTGGCCGATCGAGTACGGAGGCAAGGGGCTGACGACGATGCAGGGGGTCGTGCTGACCGAGGAGTTTGCACGGGCAAAGGCTCCGCTGCGCGCCGATTTCTTCGGCGACACACTCGTCGGCCCGACGATCCTGCAATGGGGTACCGAGGAACAGAAGAAGGACTTCCTGCCGAAGATCCTCAACGGCACGATGCGTTGGTGCCAGGGTTTCAGCGAGCCTGACTCCGGCTCCGATCTCGCCAGCCTGAAGACATCAGCAGTGTTGGACGGCGACGAGTGGATCATCAACGGTCAGAAGGTGTGGACCACACAGGGTCATCATGCCAACTTCTGCTTCCTGCTGACGCGAACAGATCCCGACGCGCCCAAGCACAAGGGAATCTCGTATCTGCTGGTGCCCATGAACCAGCCAGGAGTCGAAGTTCGCGGCATCACTCAGCCCGACGGCACGGCGGAGTTCTGTGAGGTGTTCTTCGACAACGCGCGATGCCCGAAGGACAACGTCGTCGGCGGAGTGAACAATGGTTGGAAGGTCGCGAACTCGACCCTTGCCTTCGAACGCGGGATGAGCGCCACGACCGGCTACCGGAGGTTCGAGGAGGAGCACCGACTGCTCGTAGCGGCTGCGACGAGGAACGGCTTGATCACGGATCCGAACATCCGTCAAAGGCTCGGGAAGTACTACACCAAGATCCAGATCTTGCGGATCAACGGGTTGCGTTCATTGAGTGCGACGCTCAACAACGTCCGCGACCCCGGCGTCGCGGCGCTTGGCGCAACGAACAAGATGTTTTGGTCGGAGATGCACAAAGAGGCGATGGAACTCGCGCTCGACATTGACGGCGCTCACGCCATGCTGGTCGATTGCGGACCCGACACCGGCTCGTGGCCCGGCGCAGCCCGCGACAAGCGCCGCTCGGGTTATCCGGTCAGCCCGATGATGAGCGCGTTCTTCTTCAGTCGCAGCGAGACGATCTGGGGAGGCACGAGCCAGATCCAGCGCAACATCGTCGGCGAGCGGGTGCTCGGCCTGCCGAAGGAGCCGAGCGCCGAATCTCGGTGAGCGTTTCGTTCACGGCGACAGTTCACGGCGCGGAAACATAGATCGACCCCGGACGTGCGACACTGGGTCGAGTGAGTGTCACCGATCTCCGAGTCCATGACGGCGCCTACGACGAGCTGTTGATGCCAGACGGCAGCGCACGCGAGCACGCCAAGGCGCTGGTCGACACGTTGCATCGGCTTGGGGTCGACGAACTGCAGGCCCGCCAGGATCACGCAGCGCTCGACATCTTGACGATGGGGATCACGTTCACGGTCTACTCCGACGGCCGCGGCATCGATCGGGCATGGCCGTTCGATGTCATTCCGCGGGTCATCGACGCCGATGAATGGCGCCTCATCGAGGCCGGGCTGAAGCAACGGTTGCGGGCTCTCAACCACTTCATCGACGACCTCTACAACGATCAACGGGTGATCACCGACGGGGTCTTTCCCGGGGAGTTATTGGAGGGTTCGGTCAACTTTCGGCCCGAGTGTCGCGGCGTCCACCCCAAGTTCGGGGTATGGGCGCACATCAGCGGCAGCGATCTCGTTCGCGACGTCGACGGGACGTTCTACGTCCTCGAGGACAACCTGCGCGTACCGAGTGGCGTCAGCTACATGATCGAGAACCGGCTGATCTCGAAACGGGCATTCGCCGACGTGTTCGAAAAGCACAGCGTGCAACCTGTCGACGGGTACACCGACGAACTGTCGAAGCTGCTCAAATCGCTCTCACCACGGAGCTCCGGCAACGCGACGGTCGTCGTGCTGACACCGGGCATCTACAACTCGGCGTACTTCGAGCATGGATTTCTCGCCCAGCGGATGGGTGCGCCGTTGGTCGAGGGCCGTGACCTGTTCGTCGATGATGAGAACGTCGTCTACATGCGTACCATCGACGGTCCCAAGCGCGTCGACGTCATCTACCGGCGGGTTGACGACCTGTTCCTCGACCCGGAGGCGTTCAACCCGGACTCGACACTCGGCGTCGCAGGTCTGATGCGGGCCTGGCGGGCCGGAACGGTGGCGATCGCCAATGCTCCAGGAGCAGGCGTTGCCGACGACAAAGTGGTCTACGCCTGGGTGCCTGACCTGATCCGCTACTACCTCGACGAGGAACCGCTGCTCGCGAACGTTCCCACCTATCGCTGCATGTACCCCGACGAGCGCGACTTCGTGATCGCGAACATGGCCGAACTCGTCGTGAAACCCGCGAACGAGAGCGGCGGCGCCGGACTGCTGATCGGCAATCGGGCAACCGTTGCCGAAATCGCTGAGCGCTGCGACGCGATCCGAGCCGATCCGCGCAATTGGGTGGCCCAACCGATTCTGTCCTTGTCCACCGCGCCGACGCTCTGCGACGGCTCGATCCAACCTCGACACCTCGATCTGCGCCCGTTCATCCTTACCGGGGCGACGAGCTACGTGACGGCCGGGGGGCTGACTCGCGTCGCGCTTCGCGAAGGCTCTCTCGTCGTCAATTCGTCCCAGGGAGGTGGCAGCAAGGACACCTGGGTGATCGAGTCCTCCGCGTCCGCCGACGCCGACGCCGAACTGGATCGAGCCGGCGCCATCGAGCAGGCCTAACCATGGCATTGCTCTCGCGCGTCGCCGAGCAGTTGTACTGGGCGGCGCGGTACATCGAGCGGGCAGAAGACACCGTCCGGGTCGTGCGCGCGTACACCGAGGTTCTCGTCGATCTCCCGACTTCGGTCACGACCTCGTGGGAACCGTTGCTCGCAATTACTGGCACGAAGTCGCTCCATGCTGCGACCTACGAGCAAACCGACGAAGCGTCGATCGTCAAGTTCTTGATCGCCGACGACGAGAATCCGAACTGTGTCGTGAACTGTGTCGCGGCCGCACGCGAGAACCTTCGCTCGGCCCGTGAAGTGTTGCCCCGCGAGGGATGGCAGGTAGTCAACGATCTGTACCTGTTCGTCGCCGCGCACCGCTCCGATGGCGTGAGTCGGCGCAGCAGGGCCCGCTTCGCAGAGCGGGTGATCGCCGATTCCCAACGCCTTGACGGCATTCTCAGCGCCGTGATGAACCGGGATCACGCCTACGAGTTTCTCCGCATCGGTCAAGCTCTCGAACGTGCCGACATGACGACGAGGGTGTTAGGCGTGCGGGCGGCGGCCCTGGTCGGGGGCGGCGACGACGTGTTCGCTGAAGTGCAGTGGATGGGCGTGCTCCGGTCGTTGTCAGCGTTGCAGATGTATCAGCGGGCCACCGCGTCGCCCATCGATGGCGAGGCGGTGATCGACTTTCTCCTTCATGATCGAGCATTTCCGCGCAGCGTGATGTCGTGTCTGCTCAACGTTCGAGACAGTCTCAGCAGGCTTCCCCGCGGCGATCAACTCGCACCCGTGTTGGCCGACGTGTTCGAGACTGCTGCGCAGGTGAGCGGTGACGCGACCGATGGTGCGGAGCTCGACGCGGAGACCGATCTCCTGCAGGTTGCGCTCGCCACCCTCAGTAGTGCCATCATCTCCACGTATGTCGGCGTCTTCGAGTAGCTCTCGGCTGCCCGGTTACGCCGTTCCGTCAGAGGGTTACGACGAAGCCGTGGGAGCGGGCGGTCAGACGCGTCCGGCGTGGCGAGCGCTGTCGCAAGCCATCGCTGTGATGAGTCCGCCGGAGGTGGCGAGTCGACAGCGAGAAGCCGATCGGCTCGTCGAGTCCGAGGGCGCGAGTCACCTGTTCCACGACTTCGGCGACTCGAGCCGCCCCTGGCGATTGGATCCGCTGCCGCTGATCCTGGGCGGAGCTGAGTGGGCGGACCTCGAACGTGGCATCGGCCAACGGATGCGCATCCTCGACCGGATGCTCGGCGATCTCTACGGCGATCAATTGCTGTTGCGCAAGCACATCGTGCCGGCCGCGGCGACTTTCGGTTCGCCCGGGTACATCTTCTCGTCGCAGGGCATGCAACCGACTCAGGGTCGTTGGCTGACAGTGTATGCAGCCGACCTGGTCCGACTCGCGAGCGGCGAATGGCGGGTTCTCCGGGATCTGACCGACGCACCCTCGGGCGTCGGATACTCGTTGGTTAATCGTAACGTGAGTGCCCAGCTGCTGCCAGAAGTGGTCCGAGAAATGGCCCCGATGTCACTCGCTCCGTTCTTCACCGACATGCGCTCTGCGCTCGACGCGATTGCCCCCGACGACCGCACGAGCCCACGCACGGTCGTACTGACGCCGGGCCTCGGCGATCCGTCGTACTTCGAACACAGTTACCTTGCTGCGCACCTCGGCTACCACCTCGCTGAACCCGGAGACCTCGTTGTACGCAAGGGCACGGTGTGGCTTCGCGCCCTGAGTGGGCTCGAGCCTGTCGACGTCCTGCTTCGTCGGATCGGCAGCGAACTGGCAGACCCGCTCGAATCGAGCCGAGGCGCGATCGGGGTGCCGGGGCTCGCCCGCTCAGCCAGGGGATGTGGTGTCGGCCTTGCGAACGCGCTCGGTTCCGGGGTGGCAGGGTCATTGTCTCTGCTGCCGTTCGTCGGCAACGTTGCTCGGGCATTCGGCGAAGAGTTGTTGCTGGCGGACATTCGCACTCTCTGGTGCGGTGTGCCTGAAGATTGCGCAAGTGTTCTCGAAGCACCGCAGCAGTTCGTGTTGCACGACACGTCAGGTTTTGGCCCTCACGGAAGGCAACAGCCGGCAACGGTGTTCGCTTCCCAACTGGACGAATCCGAGATGCAGCAATGGCGATCCTTGATCGAGACCGAACCGCATCGGGTGGTCGCCCAGGAAAAGGTGACGTTCGCGACGGCGCCGGTCCTGACCGGGCAAGGCGTCCATCCGGGTACGGTCGTTTTACGCGTCCTGGCGGTCTCCGGCCGAAATGGAATCACGGTGATGCCGGGTGGTCTCGCCCGTGTCATGGATCCGAGCACGCCGATCGTCAGTCAGACGACTGGTTTCACGAAAGACGTCTGGGTTCTGAATGATCGGCTCGATCGTCCGCTGCCGATCACGACTCGGCCGGCACGTTCCATGCCCCAGGTGGACCTCCGTGAGTCGCTGCCGACGCGCGCTGCCGAGGCGATGTACTGGGTCGGCCGCAATGCGGAACGGTCTGAGGCTATGGCTCGCGCAACGGCTGCCGCCTTGTCGGTCGTGCAGGGTGACCCGTCGCTACTCACGGTGCTCGATGGGGGATGGCGCACGCCGGTGGTTGCCGCGTTGCGATCCCTCACGATCGGTCCTGCGGCCGAGGCGGGTGGCGGAACCCGAGCCGACACGACACCCCTGTCATCTGCGACGTCCTCGACATTCTCAACCGCCGACCACGACTTCCGGTTCGCCATCGCGTCGACACTCGTCGGCGCCGATGGGTTACCGGGGTCATTGTGGTCGTTGTCGCGCGCTGCAAGCTCGGCGAGGCAGTTCCTGAGTGCGACGACGTGGCGAGTGCTCGGTGAACTTGATGCAGAACGGGCTCACATCGGTGTCGAGCTCGCCAGCGAGCACGATCCCGGCGTACGGAGGCGACTCGACACGGTGATCGTCCATCTCAGTTCATTGGCCGGACTGTTCAACGAGAGCACTGTTCGTGGCCCCGCGTGGCGATTTCTCGAGATCGGTAGGCGGATCGAGCGCGCGCTCGACCTGCTGTCCGTGTTCGAGGCGGTCGTATCACCCGCAACCCCGGCGCTGCGCGGGAGTCTGTTCGACTACGTGCTCGCCGCCAACGAATGCCTGGTCGCGTATCGACGTCGGTACCGCAGCGACGCCGTGCTCGATGCGATGATCGACCTCTTGATCCTCGACGACCAGAACCCACGGGCGCTCGCGTTCCAGCTCGACCAGTTGCGCACCCAGATCGCGAGGCTGCCCGCCCGCGACGGCAGCCAGATCCTCACCGCCAAGATCGAGCAAGCGAGTGAAGCGCTCGTCGGCATGAGTTGGCTCTCCGCTGATGCCGATCAACTCGGCCCCACCGGGCGGCGTGAGATCATCGACCAATTTGTCTCGGAGGCACGAACACCATTGCGGGAATTCGCTGATCAACTGAACCACGTGTACTTCAATGATCCGACTCGGATCCGTCAGCGCGTGGGGCCCGTGTGATGCGCTACTCGATCCGGCATCGAACGTTCTACCGCTACGGCGAGAAGATGAGCAGTGGTCAGAGCCTCGGCCACCTCACCCTCCGGGCAACTCCGAATCAGACCGTGCTCGAATCGTCGATCGAGGTGCATCCTGAGCCTGAGGATCAAACCGAGTGGTTCGATGCGTTCGGCAACCCGGTCAACTCGTTCACGATCACCGCTCCGCACGACACGCTCGAAGTGATCGCACGGTCGGTCGTCGATGTCACGGTTCCCGAACTGCCGATCAGCGACGAGCCGTGGGAACGAACGATGGCTCGCTTCAGCACGGGCTCGACTCCGCTCGACATCGACGCTCAGCGATTCGTGCTGCCATCGCCCTTCATCCCGTATCTGTTCGATCTGCACGCGCTCGCAAAGAGCGCGTTCTCGACGGATCGCCCGTTCTTCGAAGCGCTCCGGGCCCTCACCGAGAGGATCTATCTCGACTTCTCGTTCGATCCGCACTTCAGCGATGTGTCGACGCCCCTCGACGACGTGCTGTTGCACCGCCGCGGGGTGTGCCAGGACTTCGCCCACCTGATGACCGGCGCGCTGCGCTCGATCGGCTTCGCTGCCCGATATGTCAGTGGGTACATCGAAACAGAACCACCACCCGGCGAACCCAAGCTTGTCGGCACCGACGCGTCGCACGCTTGGTGTTCGGTCTACGTGCCGGGAAGCGGCTGGATCGACTCGGACCCCACCAACAACCAGGTCCCGCCGCATCGGCACATCACCGTTGCTTGGGGTCGCGACTACGGCGACGTAGCGCCCCTTCGTGGCGTCGTCCTCGGGCCGTCGGCTTCGCAGCGGATGACCGTCGAGGTCGACGTCGTGCGCGTGACCTAACCCTGGTCCGGCTCGGCCAGAATCGAGCCCGTCGACTGTCGTGTCCGATTTCCGCTCGTGTCGGAGTCCGATTTCGGCCACACTGGCTGAGTGATCGATGACCCGGAACGGTGCTACCAAGCGGTCTCCAGTCGCGACAGCCGGTTTGACGGCTGGTTCGTGACGGCCGTTCGTACCACCGGCGTCTACTGCCGGCCGTCGTGCCCCGCGATCACTCCCAAGCGCGCCAACGTGTCGTTCTACCCGTCGGCCGCCGCCGCCCAGCGCAACGGCTTCCGGGCGTGCAAGCGATGTCGACCGAATGCCACACCCGGGTCGCCGGAGTGGAACGTTCGCAGCGACGTCGTCGGCCGCGCGATGCGCTTGATAGCGGACGGGGTCGTCGATCGTGACGGCGTGCGCGGACTCGCCGACCGACTGCACTACAGCGACCGCCAGTTGAACCGCCTACTCACGGCCGAGATGGGCGCCGGCGCGCTCGCTCTCGCTCGGGTTCAGCGTGCCCAAACGGCGCGCTTGCTGATCGAGACGACGACCATGGCCTTCACCGAGATCGCGTTTGCGGCGGGGTTCTCGAGCGTCCGCCAGTTCAACGAAACGATTCGCGAGGTCTTCGCAGTCGCCCCTTCCGAGATGCGGTCGCGTCGCGGGCGGGGGCCGATCGGGTCCGGCGCGATCACGGTTCATCTCCCTCGCCGCGAGCCGTTCGATTCGGCGACGCTGTTCTCGTTCCTCGGATCACGGGCGGTGCCGGGCGTCGAATCGTGGGACGGACAAACGTATGCCCGGGTTCTCTCGCTTCCGCACGGGCATGGCACGGTCGCGCTCCGTCCGGTGGATGATGCGGTTGAGTGCGTCGTCCGGCTCGACGATTGGCGCGACCTTCAGGCTGCGGTTCAACGGTGCCGGCGGATGCTCGATCTCGACGCCGATCCGTTGGCGATCGACACCCGCCTCAGCGACGACCCTGTGCTCGCGCCGCTCGTTGCGAAACGCCCCGGATTGCGCTCGCCTGCTCACGTCGATGGGTCCGAACTCGCCGTCCGGGCGATTCTCGGCCAGCAGGTGTCGGTCGTCGGTGCTCGCACCCTCGCGGCACGGCTCGTCCAGGTCATCGGCGAACCGTTACGCATGCCGCACGGGACACTGACCCACGCGTTCCCGACAGCGGCTGCGATCGCCGAATTCGACCCGGATCAACTTGCGATGCCGAGGGCGCGCAAGGTTGCCCTGCAGGCACTGTGTTCCGCGGTCGCTCGAGGGGATATCGTCATCGATGCCGGTGTCGATAGGGACGACATGGCGGCTCGCTTACTTGCACTTCCGGGGATCGGGCCGTGGACCGTCTCGTACGTGTCGATGCGCGCGCTCGGTGATCCGGATGTCTTCATGCCCACGGACCTGGGCGTCCGTCACGCGCTCGAACGGCTCGGACTCGACGGATCTCCGAAGGGCGCGGAACTGGTCGCACAGGCGTGGCGACCCTGGCGGTCGTACGCGTTGCATCACCTCTGGGCAAGCCTCGGATGAATTCATCGAACTCACCCTCACCGAAATTGGAGCACGACACGATGTTGTACAAGACAATGATCGACAGCCCGGTTGGTCCGCTCACGCTCGTTGCATCCAACGCTGGGCTCCGCGCGGTCCTGTGGGACGACGATCGAGAGACTCGGGTCAAGCTCGGCCCGATCGACGGCGACGGACCGGATCCCGCCGGTGTGCTCGTGGCCGCCGGCAACCAGCTCGATGAGTACTTCGCCGGCCGGCGCACGACGTTCGATCTCCCACTCGACGCCGCCGGAAGCGCGTTCCAACGATCCGCATGGGAAGCACTCCGCACGATTCCGTTCGGCGAGACCGTCAGCTACGGGGAACAGGCACGTCGAATGGGCGACTCCCGCAAGGCGAGAGCCGTTGGCGCTGCCAACGGACGCAACCCGATCTCCATCATCGTCCCGTGTCACCGGGTGGTCGGTGCAAACGGATCACTGACCGGTTTTGCCGGCGGGATCGAGAACAAGGCGTGGTTGCTCGACCACGAGCGTCGCGTCTGGGCTGATCTGCTCGCGTTCGAGAGTTGACGGATTAGACCCGATTCTTGGCTCGCGCGATCTGATCTCGACGGGCCTTTGCGGCAGCCTGTTCCTGAGCCTTGCGCTCCTTGCGCTGGGCCTTGAGCTGGAGACGTTCCTCGTCGTCCTGCTTTGGTGGCAACAGCGGGGCGAGTGGCTTCGGATCGTGGACCGGCAGTTTCACGAGCTCATCGGTCTTGAGTAGGCCGACGATGGTCGCCGAAGCCGGAGCCTCGCCGACGACGGTGGACGCCAGCATCAACCGGACGGTGCCCACGCCGTGGTTCTCGACGAGGCCAGGCAGGACGGCCTTGAGGTCGTCCTCGGATGGCATGTCGGCCTTGTCGCCGAGTTGCTCGACGCATTCGGCGAGGCACGCGTCGGACATGACGACGCCGAGACGCTGCAGGTCTCCGTTGAGCCGGCCCTTGTGGGCCGCTACTCGAATCGCCTCGATCAGGGAGTCGTCGATCTCGTTCACGTCGGCCGCCGCGTCGGCGATCTCGGTGGCGGTAGCGGTCGAGCCGTCGGGGTCCTCGGCCGCATCGCTCTCGTCGTCGATCTCGTGGTCGATTTCGGGGTCGTCCGGTCGTAGCCCGCAGATCCGCTTGATGGCACTGACATGATCGTGGGGCAAGCCGGCGAGCAGCGCCTTCATGTCGTCGTCCGTGATGGCGATGAGCGAGCGATCCAGCAGGGAAAGCGCGGCGATGTGGGCCTTGGTCGTATTCACGGCCAACACCTTATGAGCGCATCGTGAATCAACCACCGCGCACCCCCATCGGATGATCTTCGTCCCGCAGCCCCCAATGGATGATCTTCGTACCACCCGGGCGGGACGAAGATCATCCATCGGGCATTCCGGGAGCTGAGCGGGACGTGTCCGAGTGCCATCGGTAGGCTCAGCGCGTGCGGACATCTCGGCAAGTCGTGGCATTTGTGGTGTGTGGCGCAATCGTTACAGCGTGCGGCGGAGGTGATGGTGACAGCCGCAGGGCCGCCGCCCCGACGACCGATGCGCCCACGACGGCATCGGCTTCAGTCGCTCCGCCGAACTCCGAGGCGCCGACCACCGAACCTGCGTCAACGATTGCCGAGACCT
>JANOEM010000314.1:0-3851 GCA_031413195.1 Actinomycetes bacterium | reverse complement strand
TCCAAAAGCGATTCGGTCAAGCCCGTTGACGCGATCAAAGTCGGCCAACACGTCCGAGCCCCACCCTCGCTCGAAAACGTACGTGTCATCGCCCACGCCACCGAACTGAGTGTCGCTGCCGGAGCCACCTGTCAGGGTATCGTTGCCCGTTCCCCCCAGCAGGACGTCGTTGTCGCTGCCCCCCTCCAGCGAATCATCGCCACTGCCACCTGAGAGTTGGTCATTGCCGCCCGTGCCCTTGAGTACGTCGTTGCCGCCCAAGCCTGTGATCGTGTCCGCGCCGGCGGCACCGGTGAGCCGGTCGACGCCGTCGGCTCCGACCATCGCGCCACCTGGGAACAGCTCGTAGTACTTGGCCAGCAGATCCGAGCGAGTCCAAACCGTCCCATCTGCGAACTGCACGACGTCGATGTTCGACAGAGACGAATCAAGAAAGCCCGCCAGTGTCACGCGATCGGTGGAGTTGGCAACCGAGAGATAGAGGTTGCGCTGGAAAGAGGGTACCGTCGGGCTATCGCCGGTAACAACTACGGTCTGCGGCGTGATGCCGGGCCCGAACTCGAGTCGATTGACCGTGCCCACTTCGCGCGCACGATAGGCGCCGTACTGGCCGACCTCTGCAATAACGTCTTGCCCAAACCCCGCATACAGGCGGTAGGTGTCGCTGCCGCCGTTGCCTGCCATCCAGTCGGCACCTGCGCCGCCGTCCAAGGTGTCATCGCCCGCTCCGCCGCGCAGTGCGTCGGCGCCGTCATCGCCTGAAAGACTGCTGGCGCTGGTGCCGCCGAAGAGTTCGTCATTCCCACCCAGGCCTGAAAGTACTCCCCCGCTGGGTGGCGCGTACAAGTACTCGGCGCCCTGCGTGCCGACCTGCGCCAAGCGACT
Organism: Actinomycetes bacterium; assembly: GCA_031413195.1. Classification (GTDB taxonomy): domain Bacteria; phylum Actinomycetota; class Acidimicrobiia; order Acidimicrobiales; family Ilumatobacteraceae; genus WLMZ01. The sequence goes on along the minus strand of JANOEM010000314.1, from coordinate 2,966 downwards.
GATGACATCAGCGACAGTCCAGCGGGTGCCGTCGGTGAACTCGAAGACGACACCTTGGACTCTGGCGCTATCCATCGGGATCCATGCGTCAAGGTCCAGACGGTCGCTGGATCCGACGAGCTGCACCTGCAGCGAAGAGGCCGGTCCGCCAGCGAAACGAACGTCGCTTGGCGTCACCCCCGCCTTGAAGCGGATCGTCCCGGGCAAGTCAAAATACTGAGACACCGAGTCGACCCCGTCGCCATAGCCGAACAGCACGACATCGCCGGCGCGCGTAGAGAGGCTGTCGTTGCCTGCGCCACCATCCAACGTGTCACCCCCATCGCCGGACGAGTAGCTGCTAAGGAGGTCGTCGCCGGGACCGCCCTGCAGCAAGTCGTTGCCGCTGCCGCCACTGATCGCATCGTTGCCAGCATCGCCGGCGATCACGTCGTCGTACCGCGTCCCGGTCAAAGCATCGTTGCCCGCAGAACCGTTGATCGGCCCAGTAGGGTTAGGCGCGAGGTTCCACGTGGTCCCATCTTCGAAGACGACGGTTTCGACGCGAGTCCTGTCACTTTCCAGAGACCACGAAACCTGGTCGGTCGAGTTCGCGAGCGTTAAGGTTGCGGTGTACGTGCCGTAAGACAGCGTGACATCCTGTGGCCGGACGCCGGCCAGCATGCGAATCGTGTCGACCGTAGTCTCGCCCTTGCTGGACCAATCCTGCTCGAGGATCAAGTCTTGGCCGTAGCCGTACCCGAACACATACGTGTCCGCGCCGGCACCACCCTTGAGCGTGTCATTGCCGGCACCGCCGACGAGCGTGTCGTCGCCGGCTCCGGCGCGGATCATGTCGTTGCCGCCCAGGCCGTCGATCAGCTCGTCGTCTGGCCCGCCGAACAGCGTGTCCGCGCTGGCGGTCGCAGTCACTACCGAGTTCGCACGTAGCGTTGCGGCATCCCACACAACACCGTCGGAGAACTCGATCCTTAACGTGTCGTTGCTGTCATCCTGCTCGAACCACCCATAGACCAGGACGCTCCCGCCTTGGCCGGTCGTGATCAGCAAACTGCCAGCGCTGGCTTGCCTGCTGATCGTGACTTGACCAGGCAGAGCATCGATCCGAATCGTGTCTGTTTCGCCAGGTTTTCTGGTGCGGTTGTAGCGAGGATCGCCGTCGTACTGAACACCGTAAACCGTATCTGCACCGTCCGCTATGCCGAACTCGAAGACATCGTTGCCATCACCACTGCTCAGAACATCGTTGCCCAATCCGCCGCGCAGCGTGTCATTGCCCAGACCGTCGTTCAAGTAGTCGTTGCCGTCGCCGCCGCGAAGTGAATCGTTGCCGGCCTCGCCGACGATGAAGTCATCGCCCATCCCTCCGTCGATGACATCACCAGAACTGGTGCCGTGCATCGAGTCCGCGCCTGTCGTTGAAACAAACTCGAGCCGAGCCAGCGCTTCCGCGAGCGTCCATTGCGTGCCATCGGCAAAGACAAACATCTCCGCGCTGGCGCCGGTAGTCGAACGGCCTCCGCCAAGCGTCAACTGATCAGCAGTACCTCGAACAGTGAAGACAAGATCAGCGGGCGTTGACGATCCGATTACTTGGAGGTCGGCCGGTCCAATGCCAGGGCCAAACAGCACGACACCGGCTTTCGCGCCGCCGGTAATGGCGTCGCGGCCGTAGCCTCGATCAAAAAAGAAGACGTTAGAACCGTTGCCCTGCGAGTCGGTCCCGCCTGACAAAGTGTCGTCGCCCGCTCCGCCGTCAAGCACATCGAACAGCGTTCCGCTTGGCCGATACATGCCGCTCAACCAGTCGTTGCCCGTACCCCCGAAAAGCAACTCGGGTCCTTCCCCCCCGTACAGGTAGTCACCGCCGGAGCCCCCGACGAGTACGTTGCTGCCATAGCCACCGAAGAGGTTGTCGATGCCGTCGTTGCCGAACAACTGATCGTTGCCGCCTCGGCCTTCGATCCGGTCATCACCGGCCAAGCCCGCAATGGCGTCATCGGCGTCGTCGCCATACAGCGAATCGTTGCCGGTGGTTCCGGCCAGGAGCAGCGTGCGGATGAACGCAGGGTCCCATTGCGTTCCGTCGCTGAACGACACGCGCTCGATCGTGCTTGCGCCGAACTCGAAGAAGCGGCTCACCGTGATGCGATCGCCCGTGTCGGCGATGGTGAACGTCACGTCTTCGCCGGTGGCGGTCACCAGAACGTCCGATGGGCGGATATCGGAAGCAAAGATGATCGAGTCCACGTCCTGCGGGAAGAAGGTCGTCTCGATCACCAGATCCTGCCCGTGCCCGCGCCCGAACCGATAGATGTCGGAGCCACCCCAGCCAGACACGGTGTCGTTTCCGGCGCCGCCGTCGAGCGTGTCGGCTGCGTTGCCGCCTTGCAGATAGTCCGCCGCGGCGCCGCCGGTGGTCGTCTGTGCGGTTACGAACGCCTTGTTCCATACGGTCCCGTCCGAGAACCGAATCTCGCTCACCGTGTACCTGTCATCGGAGCTGAAGTAGGACTGAAGCGTGATGCGGTCGCCTGTGGCGCCAACGTTCAGGACAAGGTCCTGCGTCGGGCCGACAACCATCGACACGTCGCTGGCGCTGATGCCCGGCCCGAACTCGATCACGTCGGCATCTCCAGGATCATTGGACGCAGAGATCGTGTCTTGGCCAAAGCCCACGTTGAACGCGTAGGCGTCCGATCCACCGTCGCCGTTGAGATAGTCGTTGCCCGAGCCGCCATCCAGACGATCGTCGCCGTCGCCGGCGTACAGGCCATCATTGCCTGCGCCACCTTCGAGCACGTCGATGCCGTCCCCGCCAAACAGCTGGTCGTTGTCGTCGCCCCCGATCAGGGAGTCGTTTCCGCTGCCGCCGATGAGCGTATCCCAGCCGGCGTCGCCGCGCAGCGTGTCGTTGCCGGTGAGGCTGGACTCAGCGTAGTACTCGCGCTGGTCCTCACCGGCCA
>JANOEM010000313.1:0-3446 GCA_031413195.1 Actinomycetes bacterium | reverse complement strand
GGTTCGCTCAGCCAGACGGGCACGTTCGGCGCGGACGAGCTGATCGTCCTCGGCCCGTTGGGCGCGGTCGCGCAGGGTCGAGAGGAGCTGACGCCGGGCGCGGACGAACATGCCCCATGCAGTTGCGGCGGCCGCAAGCGCCATCGTCGGCAGCATCACCGACCAGGTATTGGTCCGCCCGAGCCAGATCGAGCACACCACTGCGGACGGAACGAACAGAGCGGCGACGAGTAGGGCGGGCCGGACATGGCGGTGCACAGCCAGCGAGGACAGTGCGAACAGGCCGGCGACTGTGCCAGATGTCGAGAACGCGCCCAGCAGGACGCACACCAGCGCCACCCCGAACGGCCAGCGCCGCCGCCACCACAGTGAGATGCAGCAGAGGGCTCCGAACGCGGCGTCCGTGGCCACCTGCCCCGAGGTCATCGGCTTGGCGGTGACGTCCCCGGTAACGCTCAGGATGACGGCGCCGAGAGCGGCGGCGATGACGAATGCACCGGCGTCGAAGGACCAGTCACGTGCAGTCCTGGGCGCCACGGTGTCGGGATGGGCTGGGTCGCTCGGTGCCAGCATCGCCGTCGGCGCGGTCTGAGCCCACCATCTGCGAAGCCAGGACATAGTTCGAGCATACGGCCCGGGGCGCCCGTGCGACATCGACGAAAGTCGACACTGCAACCAACGAAAGACCAAACGTCGGAAGCGGCCAGCCTCCCTTCGGACATCGGATCGTGGCCGTCTGCCCGATGCGGCGGCGCGCCGGCCGGTTCATGCTGGACACATGATTACGACAACCGCTCTGACCAAGAGCTACAAACAGATGCCGGCCGTCCGCGACGTCTCGTTGCATTGTGAACCCGGGACGATCACCGGATTCCTCGGGGCCAACGGTGCCGGCAAATCGACCACGCTGAAGATGATCGTCGGGCTGGTGCGACCCGATCGCGGCACGGCGGCCATCGACGGGCGACCGTTCGTCGAGTTGCCCAACCCGACGCGCGTGGTCGGAATGCTGCTCGACGCGTCGGCAATGCATCCCGGGCGCAGTGGTAGGGCGACGCTCACGATCGCAGCGCGGATGGCAGACGTTCCCACGAGGCGGGTTGAGTACCTGTTGGACCTCGTCGGGCTCGCCGATGCGGCGGAGAAGCGGGTCGGCAGCTACTCCCTTGGGATGCGCCAACGCCTCGGCGTCGCCCAGGCCCTCGTCGGTGAGCCGACGGTGCTGATCCTCGATGAACCGGCGAACGGGCTCGATCCCGAGGGCATCGCCTGGATGCGGACGCTCCTTCGCGACTTCGCCGACCATGGCGGCACGGTGCTGTTGTCGAGTCACCTGCTCCACGAGGTTCAGGCCACCGCCGATCATCTTGTCGTCATCTCAGGCGGTGCCGTGGTAGCCGCCGGGCGGCTGGACGATCTGCTTGCCAGCTCCACGATCGTCGTGCGCAGCCCCGACCCCGTCGCACTGGCCGCGGCGCTCCAAGCTGCACGGATCGACTACGTCGCCGGGCCGGGAGATGCGCTCACCGTGGACGTCTGCGGAGGTCGGGTCACGACCGAGGTGCTGGCGGGCGTCGCCCGCGACCACAACGTGCTGCTCACCGAGTTGCGTCAGTCCGAGACAAACGGGCTGGAACAGCTGTTCTTCACTCTCACCGCCGCCAAGGCGGCTCCGGCCCAGGAGGCTGCAGCATGACCACGTCACTCTCCCCCCAAACCCACGCCCCCCAAACCAATGGCATCGAAGCGGCATCGTCGGCCCCAGGACCTATCCCGTTCTCACGGCTTGTCCGGGTCGAGTGGGACAAGGCCACCGATACCCGCGCTGCCCGCTGGCTCCTCGCTCTCGTGGGGCTGTCGACCGCTGGGATCATGTTGGTGCCGGTCCTCGTCCCAACGAGCTTCGATCAGACCTACGCGAGCTACCTCCGCGTTGCCGCCCTCGGGCTGTCGATCCTTCTGCCTGTGGTGGCGATCCTGATGTTCACCGGCGAATGGAGCCAACGCAGCGTCATGACCACGTTCACCCAGGAACCGCGACGCATCCGAGTCGTCAACGCCAAGCTGGCGGTGTCGATGGTGCTGGGTGGTGGCGCTGCAGTCTTCGGCGGGGTGGTCACCGCCGCCGGCCTCGGGCTGGCGGCGGCCTCCGGCCGCGCCCTGGAGGCGAACCTGAGCGTCGGCGCCATCACCTGCTATCTGCTCTTCGTGCTCCTCAATGTCCTCGCAGGCGTGGCGCTCGGGGCGCTGCTGCAGAGCTCGGCGGCTGCCATCGCCGCCTCTTTCGCTCTCCCCGCCGCCATTGCTGTATTCGGCACGGCATCGACGTTGGTGTCGGACTGGATCGACATGGCCACAACCTGGAATTGGGTGCTGGAGAACGACTGGGCTGGTCACGTGCCGCAGATCTCGGTCTCGATCGTCTTCTGGGTGGCGGTCCCGCTAGCCGCCGGCGTCGTCCGGACGATACGTCGCGACGTCATGTGAACCCGTTCCCTCACTCACGGAGTCTGTGACGACCCGACAGAAGGAGTCTCTTCATGAAACCACTACGTGTCATTTTGCTTGTCCTGGCGTCGATCATTGCGGTGATCGGACTGGGACTTCTGGCTGCGGGGGCCAGCCTCGGTTGGGCGTACGCTACCCAGCGCGACGATGCCGGTTTCTTCACGACATCCAACGAGCGGTTCGAGACGGACAGCTTCGCGCTGACCTCGGACAAGATCGACCTCGGTCAGCCAGGCCCCGATGATTGGTGGGCCGACCGCGACGTTGCGACGGTTCGGATCACTGTCGACAACGCCGACGCCCGCCCCGTGTTCGTCGGCATCGGTCCTGAATCCAAAGTGGAGGCTTATCTCGCCGGCGTTCCACACGACGACATCACCGACGTGAACTTTCATCGATTCTCGGTCGACTACCGCCGGGAGAACGCAGGTGGGACCTCCACGCCAGCACCTCCTGCCGATCAGGCATTCTGGGTTACCCAGGTATCAGGCGAGGCCAGCCAAAGCCTCACGTGGGACCTTGAGCCCGGCAATTGGGCGATCGTGGTGATGAACGCAGGTGCGACAACCAACGTCGTCGCCGACATCGAACTCGGCGGACAGGTTGACTATCTCGTTCCGATCGCGATCGGTCTGGTGACCGGCGGCATCGTGGTTCTCGCCATTGCAGCGGCGATGATCATCGGCGGCGTTGTTCGAGCCCAGGCGGCCTCCGACACGGCGATCCCGCTGCCCATCGGAGCGGCTCAGCCTGTTGCACAACAGACATCGTTCGTCGCCTATCCGTTGCGCCTTGAGGGCCATCTCGACCCCGACCTGAGCCGCTGGAAATGGCTGGTGAAGTGGTTCCTGGCCATCCCTCACTTCGTGGTGCTCGCGTTCCTCTGGGTCGCCTTCGTGGTTCTCACCTTCGTTGCATTCTTCGCAATCCTGTTCACG